>NZ_JAELTL010000026.1:0-70791 GCF_016428815.1 Serratia sp. ASV30
GGTACCAACATACATATTATTTAGAACGTGTGCCGTACCTGTTCTAGCATTTACATAGAAAACTGGAGAACCACGTGTCACACCCGCAGCGGTGATATTATCCGGGCATGTAGGAACAACGGCAAACCCATACCACGTTCCAATATTTATATTATTAGGGTTAGCAAACTGAGCTGTATCAGCACCTCTAAACATAACCGGCAAATTTGCAACATCAGGAACTGCAGCAGGAGTCGTATAAGCCATATTAAAAGTTAGCGTTTTGGGGATATTTAATTGACCATCAGCCTGACCAATTAAACTGTGCTGCTGCCCCCCCCAACGAAGTGTCATTTGGCCAGTAGAGGTCGAGTTATAAAAGGCGCCTTTTTCTACACCGTCTGCTCCTTTAAAACGAATTATAACATTCCCGCCCTCAGTGTTTGCCTGCATAACCTGATCGTTATATGACGTTAACCCCCCCATTGTTGTAAAGAAGCCTGCTGGGCTTAGTTTTGCTGATAGATTTGTTGCTGTACCATTTGAATTCCAGAAGTTCCATCCGCCTGTGCCGCCTCCCTTGTGGTTTATAAAATCAGTAGCAGCAGCATAACCACTATTCGCACTAGAAGGATCTCGGTTCCAAGATACCCAAGCCCCTTGAGTTGTTGGAGTAAACTCAGGCGTTGTTGTCGACGCAAGGCGAGTCGGTTTAGACATTAACACCGAACTCGCAATACTCTGGTCAAGAGTCGATGACCTAGAAACATAATCAGTCTGAATCTTCGCCAGGGTGGGCACAGTCAATTTTGTACCATCATCCTTGGTAAAGGTCATATCCCCGGAGCCAGTGAACCAGCTCACCGTATCATTGCGGCTGCCCTGGAAGAAGGTGAGCATCGCGGCAAAGCGAGCGGAGAACTGGCTGATATCACCTTCATAGGTGGTGATAATCGCATAGCTCTGCCCGCTCGCCGTTGAGCCTGCATAATTGCTGTTAAGAGTCAGCGAGGTATTGCTATTCACCTGTTTAACTTCATACAGCTTATTGTCCGGTGCTAGTAAAATCATACCTGGCATTACACCAAACTTGGCATCGGCCCACGCGGTGCCTGTACCCGTTACGGTGGCGTTATTAGCGACTAAATTGATCGTACCTGTTTTGTACCACATAGATTCTTACTCCAAAATATGAAAAACCGCTCGCGGCGGCTTTTAGTTAGTGACGTTATTAAAAATAATATTCTGTGTGGAACGAGATAATATAATGGAACATTGTAAGAAAAATGCCACCCAATTTGCCTCGTATCCATCATTGAAGACTCTCAATACCAACTGATTATCACTACTACTGGCTTTTATGGTTATGGGTATACTACTTATTATTCCCGGCAAGTAGCCGTTAGTACCATAGTCTCTATATGATTTAGCTATCACATTGCCATTTAATAACAGAGCAATTGAGCCATTCGCCCCCCCATATCCCCATACGCTTGCAACATTCCCCGGAGCAACAGACACCCCTCGTTCTGGATAATGACTCAATCCATTAGGCAGTAACCCTTGTATTACCCCTCTTTTTTCAAAACTGGATGCCGTTATAGTAACCAGCGGAATATCAACATAAGATTCTCTATTAATATGCCTTGAGATATTAATCACGCTAGGCATACTATTGGTATCTACTAGATCGCCTATTATTTTATTTGCGTAAATAGTTCCTGAGAATGTCCCATTAGCCCCGGTAATATCCCCTCTGAAATATCCACTATCTGCATAGATATTTCCACGAACAGAAACCTGATTAAACTGAGCGTTACCGTCAGACTTATTGATAGCCCAGCCCTGCCTACCATCGATGAAGTTATCAGAACCTATCCAACCCGTTATTTTCGCGTTAGTGATCGTCCCATCAGCAATAAACGCCGAGTTAATAAAGGTCTGGCCATTTTGCACGGCAAAGGGAACAGACACATTGCCTTCATCTTTGGTCACCAAGGCAAATCGATCAGCTCGCACCAAGAATTGCCGATTCCCCGCGTCATCAACTCCCAACGCCAAACCAGCAACGCTGCTTTCCCCCTTCTTACTGGTTTCAACTTTTACCGACCAGGTTGCGGAAACCTTGCCATCCAAGGTCGCCTGCGCAGAACTCACCTGCTGGACCGCCGCCTTGTTATCCCCCACCGCCGTATTCAATAACTTGATATCGTTAGCCGTTGCCGATTGGTTATCGGTCACGGTTTTCGAAAGCGAGGTAATAGCCGAAGTATTGTCACCGGTAGCGGATTGCAAAGCGCCAATTTGCTGAGCCGTCGCGCTATTGCTATCGGTAAGCGTTTGGCTCAAAGCGGTAACCGAGGCCTCATTCGCCCCTGTTCGACTGGTCAGGTCGTTAATCAGCTTGGCCTGGGCGCTGTCCGTATCCACCAGCACCTGCAGTTGCTGATTGAGTTGGGCATTGTTGTCCCCCACGGTGCCTGCCAGCGCAGTCACTTGCTGGGATAACGCCTTGTCAGCTTCCGCACGCACCGTCTGTTCCGTCATCAAGCGCGCATCAACATCACCAAAGCTCGCGCGTAATTCGGTGATCTGCTGCGCCTGAGCACGCTGATCGTCCGCCATTACGTTCTGCTGGGTCTTGATCGATGCGGTGACCACGTCATTGCTGATAACGTCTTCCGCCTGCTTTAACGACTGCTCGATATCCGCTTTGGCAATGGCTTCAAGCGAGCTGCTGAGCGAGGCCTGCGAACCCGCAGAATCGCTTTGTGCCTGCTTCAATTCGCCGATCGCCGCGCTGTTTTCGCCAGAGGTCGCCGTTAATGAACCAATCTGCTCCGCCATGGCAGAGTCTTGATTGGCCAACGTCTGCAGCCGATCGTTAATGGCCGCCGTGTTTTTCCCAACGGTAGAATCTAGCGAACTCAATTGCCGGGATAACGCTTCATCCGCCGTGGTCCGGGCTTGCGATTCAGCGGCGATCGCCGCTTTATTTTCGCCACTGGCTGCCCCTAGACCGGTAATTAACGACGCTTGAGCACTGTCGCTATCCACCAGCGCCTGCAAACGCTGATCCACCTCGGCCTGATTACTGCCGACATCTGCGCTCAGATGATCAAAGCGTTGTGACAACGCGCCAGTCTCGCTGGCCCTGGTGGTGATCTCCTGTTGCAACTGCGCAGACACATCACCAAAGTTCGCGTCCAGCTGCGTGATTTGCTGGGCCTGCGCCTGCTGCCGATCGGCGAAAACGGTTTGCGCCGTGGTTAACCGGGCGCTGCTCTCGTCCAGACGTTGAACATCGTTATCCTGTTTAAGCGCCTGTTCGATATTCGCCTTGGCCGTGGCCTCCAAAGCCTGTTGCAGGCTGGCCGTGCTGCTTTCGGCTTCAGTTTGCGCGATGCCAAGGCGGGTGATGGCCGCCGTGTTTTCCTGGCTGGTCGCCTGGATCACGTCAACCCGTTGGCTCAGCGCCCCATCGGCATCGGCACGGGATTTCGCCTCTGCCTGGATAGCCGCAGTGTTGCTACCCGTGCTGGCCTGCAAACCGGAAATCTGCTGGGCCTGAGCCGAGTCTGTTGCCGCCAGCGTTTTCAGCTGTTGGGTCACCTCCGCCCGGTTATCGCTAAACTCAGAAGTCAGCCCGCTGAGCTGCTGACCCTGCGTTTTCTGCTGATCGGCCAGCGCTTCAGTTTTCTGCGTAATCTGCGAGTTAACCTTGTCCTGTTCCGTCTTGTTGCTGCCGATTGCCTTGGCATTGGCGGAAACGTTGGACTCCACCTTCGCCAAAGCAGAATTGGCATCGGCCTGCGCCTGCTCCAGCTTGATAATCAATCCCTGCTGATTATCCGCCGTGGCTTTCACCGAGCTGATATCCTTGGCTAACGCCCCATCGGCATCCACACGCGCCGCTTTCTCCTGCGCGATTTGCGCTGCGTTCCCTTCGGCTTTAGCAATTACCACGTCTAGCTTGCTGGCCAGTTGCTGGTCGCCGTCCTGTAATTGAGTGATCTGCGAAGCGACCTGGGCCATTGCCGCGTTGGTGCCGCCGGTAAGGGCATCGACCTTGGCCTGCAGTTCAGCATCTGCACGCGTCAAGCTGGCTCGGGTGCTGTCAATTTCCCCGCGCGCATCCTTGATATCGCTATTCAGTGCCTCCTGGGCCTGGGAGAGTTTTTGGCGGTTATGCTCGATGGTCAGGCTGTTTTCGATGGCGGCTTTGCCCAGCTGCGTCAAATCCTGTTGCAGCACGTCGACAGCATTGCTCAGATCGGTATTGCGGCCCGCCAGCTCGGCGTTAACCTTGTTCAGCGCTGCTTGCAGGGTATCGACATCCCCTTGCAGCGCATCCCTGTTCGCCTCGATATCGGCCTGCGCCTGGGCGATCTTCTCGGCAAGATCCTGCACGTTCTGATCCGAGGGCAGGCTGTTGATCTTCTCCAACAGATCTTTGCCCAGTTCGGTCTCGGTAATGCTTTGTGCAATTTGCGCCAACACCACGTCCGCGCTGTCCGAAGCCATCCCGCGTACAAACTCGCTCCAGTCGGACTGGTTGCCGGTTTTGTCGGTAAAGGCCGCGCGGAAGTAAAGCACCTGCCCGACACGTAGGCCTTGCATGTCATAGCGATGCTGCGGATAAGGCACATCGGCCAGTAAGCGTTCATCGGCGAAATCTGCCCGACTGGCTACCATCAGGGTGGTTTTCAGGCCGTCGGCAGAGTTCTGGCCAAATCGCCAGGAAAGCTGGATGCCAAACACCACATCTTTGGTTGCCGTGAACGAAACGATCTTGGGCGGCACACCCGCTTTTCCTGCCAGATAGCTCGGCTCGGCATGACCCCACTGTGAGGAAACGCCCACCGCATTCACCGCTCTCACCCGCACGTCGTAGTTACCGGCATAAATGCCGTTAACATCAAACCCGAGTGAAGGCGTCGATCCCACATTCACCCAGTTGCCGTTATCTTTGCGCCACTGGGCTTCATAGGTCACCGCGCCAGCGACGGCCCGCCACTGCACCCGCATTGAGGCAACGTTAATCCCCTGGCTAACGTAGTCGTAGCGCGAGATGGCGATATTCGCCGGAGCTGGCATCGCTCCTGGTGGCGTCACGGTAATTGGCGGCGCATCCAGGTGGATGCCGTTATCGATAAAGGCGTATTTATCCGGATCGTGCTCAACGGCGTTAATAGCGAAGGTGCCATCATCGTTGGACTGGACCGACACCACGCGGAACTGCTGGATCCCCAGGCTGTCGGAATCGATACTCCAGACCGCTTCAGGCTCTGGTTGCTGGCGGAACGGGGCGGTCAGCGTCACCGTAAGTTTGTCCGCCGCGATACTGGCGATGGTGCGAGCCTGCGCCGTGCCGTCTGGCAGATTGACGATCAGGCGATCGCCTTTGCCGAACGCTACTTCACGATCCAGCACCACCACGCGATCCTGCGCGGAATGGATGCGCCCACCGTTGGTCTTGCCTGCCAGCATGGCATCCGCAATGCCGATGATCCGAGCTGGCAGCGGGATATTGCCGTCCAACCCGACGGTAAAGCTGACGGTACGATCTTTGGCGTTACTCAGGATCGCCCAGCGCCCACGGCGGTGAGCCTCGGTGCGCCGCGTACAGCCAATGGCGGTGATTTCAGTCTGGTTAACGCCGTAGCGCTTCACCAGTTCGTTATCGTAAGCCGCTTCCACCGCGTCGGCATAATGGTTGGCCGGATCGCCCCATTTCACCAGCGCAGAGGTATAGCGATTCTTGTAAGAACCCGACGCATAGGCAAATTCACCACCGATGACGTTGGCCCGCGAATAAACGAAATCCACATCGCGCGGCATATCCGCGTAGGCAAACAGCTGGTCGTTGCCCCAGTAGGTGATGCCACGGAAGATGGCGGCGATATCCCGCAATACGGTGTAGGCATCCTGCTGCGACTGGATATACACGTCGCACAGGAAACGCGGTTCTTTGCCCCCGCCCCCCAAACCGTCATCAATCAGCTCATCGCAATACTGCGCGATGCTGTACAGCCCCCATTTGTCGATCTCGGCGGCGGTAACCCGGTTGCCTAAGCCGTAATTCTTGTCCAGCGCGATATCGTAAAACACCCAGGCCGGGTTGTTGCTCCAGGCCCATTTAAAGCTGCCATCCCAATTGCCGCTGTAGGTTCGCGCCAACGGATCGTAGTTGATCGGCACGCGGATAATTTTGCCCTTCGGCTTGAGCGTAATTTTCGGCACTGAACTGAACTGCTGGGCATCGAACTCGATAAACAGCAAGGCGGTATTGGGATAGCGGAACTTGGCGTCCACGATCTCGGTGTAGGTCTGGATCTGGGTAGTATTTACCAGCTTGCTGCTGGTGGAGTCTGGGGTGATGCGCTTGATGCGCAGCGTCCAGCTGGTGGTCGCTTTTGGCAGATTAATCCGGTGATCGCGCTCGTACAGGCTGGTGGTTTTGCCCTTTAGCGTACCGGTGACCACGGTTTTATAGGCTCCGCCGTCGGTGGAAAGCTCGATCAGGTATTCCACCATCGAACCGTTCATATCGCCGTTATCTTCCTGCTGGAACAGCGCCGGGAAGCCCATGCGTATGCGCAGCGCGTCGATATCGGTTCGGGTGAAGGTTTTGGTCCAGACGTTAGTGGTGGTCAGCTTAACGTTGACCGGCGTTTCAGACTCTACATCCGGCATGCCCTGGATGTAATCCTGAGTCTGGGTGCCGTTACGTACCTCCCACTTCAGGCCGGTAAAGTTTTCACTGCCGTCGGGATTATGTACCGGGGTGCCGTCGAGCAGGATGCGAGTGCCGTCTAACTCACCGGCAATTTCCCCTTCAGACAGCGCCAGCAGGATTTTGATTTTAGCGTTGGACTGCAAATCATCGGGAGCTTCAACCGGCGTATGCGCCGATCCACCACCGCCCTTGCGCCCATGAATAGTTAACTTTGTCATATTGCGCCCATAAAAAAAGGCCGCGAATGCGACCTGTAGAAAAATGCCCTAAAGGGGGTTATTGCTGGTTTTCAGCGTAAATACCGGCAGAAATCACCGCGCCACCGATTTCCCGTTCGCCGTACAGCACTGGCACCGGGTAGCCCTGCGCCGTGGTGTTGACCGGTGAGCCAAAGGCGTAGGAGGGTTTGTTTTCCACCGATTGTGAAGAGGACATGCCGAAATCCGGCTGTGGCGTCATCAGTTGCATAACACCACCGAGTACCATCGTTGAACCCAGCAGGGTTAAGTTGGTAACAGCTGCCACGGCGGAGGCACTGAGTGTCGCTGTTGCTCCCGACGCGCCAAGTGCACCACTCCAAGCACTCAACGACCAACCTGCGGTATAGAATGCCCCGACCAACGCCGCCACGCCGATGACAATCTGGAGCATCCCGCCACTCTTACTCCCCGCAATCACCGGCATAATGCGAATATCGGCGCGGCCTTTAGAGGTAGCAAACTCGGCCAGGCCGATATTTTGTGGGCCATTGAAGAAGGCAAACTGCACGCCGTCCTTATGGGCATTCATCATAAAGCTCTCAAATCCGGGCAAGGTGATACACAGCGCCCGCAGCGCTTCGCGAGTATCCGCCACCACCAGCCGATGGGTTTTACCGAACTTTTTACCCAGTTGGCCACCCAACCGGATCAGTCTTGTTGTTTGCATCATAGAAACTCCTTCCTGCGGACTACGCGTACCGTCCGCTCCTGAAAATATCCGCTGTAGGGATAACGCTGGCTCAGTTGGCCGAACAGGTGATGCAGCATCATGCCGTCCCCCAGATAGATACCCGCGTGGTTGGTAACCGGGGCTGAAACCTGCATCATGATCATGTCGCCCGCGCGCATCGGCCCCTGAAATTCTCGGAACCCTTCGGCGTACCAGTGATCGTCATACAGGCGGGTTTTGCCGTCGATCCACCATTCATGCTCCACCGAGTAATCGTTCAGCGCGATGCCGTGTTCCTGGCGATAGTAATCCCGGATCAATGACCAGCAGTCGGCATGCCCCAACAGCCAGCTGCGCCCGACTAACGGGCGCTCACCGCGTGGCACAACTTCGGTGTAATCTCCTTCCGGCCACGAGACGATGCCCCAGACAATGCCCGAGTGATCGCACTGCAGACGATCCATCTCCGAAGGGATCAATACGGGCACATCAGGGTGGCTGTGAATGATGCGAATGATCTCGCCTTGATCTTCCGCCTGTGCATATTCCTGAGGGGAAATGACAAAGTTATCCAACGCGTTTTCCGCCACATTTCGGCACGGCAGATAATGCGCCTTACGCCCGTTCTGCACCACAAAACCGCAGGACTCATTGGGATATTCCGCTGCGGCATGCTCACAAATGGCCTGCATGATTTCAGCTTGCATCATTACCTCCCCAACAGGTTGGAGCCAGGGAACCCGCCAAAGGCCAGGGGTTGCGCGTCACCGAAGCGTTTTTTGCAGGAGGATACCCGGCCACCGCAGACGTCCAACGCCGGATCGTCGATCGGTTTATCGTCCTTATCAAAACAGGCCCCGCCGCTGTAATCGCAACCTCTGCCGCTACGGTACCAACCCCGGATGCACCAGGTGCAAAGCCCGTGAATTTGCCGCGAGGGCAGTTGCTGGCCTTGCAGATCGAACGGTGTACAAAGCTGGAACTCCACCACGCTGTTGGTTTCGGTGCTTTTGCTGTCGATGTAGAAAACCTGCACTCGCTCCTGCGAAGCATCAGCCAAAGCGTTCCCCTCGGGGAAGTTGACCGCATCCAGGTATTTGGCAAAGGTGTCATGCACCCGCACTTTCGCCTGCACCATATCGTTGAAGGTCAGACACAACGAAGACACCAGATTGCTGAGGTTGGCGACGCTGAGCCTGGGCGTTGGTTGTGAACCGTCGCTGGTTGCTGCCAGGCCGGTGATCTCGTAGGGATAGGCCTCATACTCGTTTCCCTGCCACCAGATCGATTTTGGTTTCAGCCGCTGGGCATCGTTGCCCGCCGCCGCGATCTCGGCCTGAGTGTGGGGAATATTGTGCGCATGAAAGCGCATGATGGCGGCCCCAAAGGCGCTACCATCAATTTCGATCAGCTGGATCAGTTCCCCTGGCGCCAGCTTTTGCACTTCACTGTTAAATGACATGATTGCACCTATACGCCGAAGGCTTGTTCAAAGGCAAAACTCAACGCCTCCACATTGCGCGCAAGCGGCGTGACGGAGATTGAATCCGACTTGACGCGGAATAGCGCTTTCTTGCCGTTGGGCGGCGTCCAGAAAAAGGCGACGAGCACGTGTTGATTTAAAAAGGCCAGCATCGACTGGGTCACGGCCGGATGGCCGGTATAGGCCAACTGCCACTGCTGCACCGCCTGGTTCAGCCCGTTGCTGCTGACCTGTTTATAGCCGTCGCCGAACTGCGCACTTCTGACGTTATGGACAAAGTTACCACTAGGCGAGGCCTGGGTTTGCCATTGGAAAGTATCGATAAGCATAAAGACTCCGAGCAGTAATAACCGTCAGTCGCTGGGCCAAAATTACCCCTCACCCTAACCCTCTCCCACAGGGAGAGGGGACTGTACGTGCCACATATTGGATCATGCATTCGTCTTTCCTATCACCCTTGTTACAGGTTACTTCTGTACCTGAACACGGCGCCATACCAGCTCCCTCTCCCTGTGGGAGAGGGTTGGGGTGAGGGGAAATAACGATTGAGATGCAATTAATGGGGCCTGATGCCAGACTGCGGTTGTTACTATTGATGATTGATAAAGAGATTCAGCGGGCCGCTGAAGCATTCCAGATCAGGCCGCCCGGCTTGAGCTCTTTGCCCAAACGTTCGGTGATTGCCTGATTAACGATGCCCTGCACCAGCTTGCCCATGCCGTCACCGGCAGAGGAACTATTAGCCGCATTCGCCGAGCCGTCATTGTTCATAACCACGGTGCTGTTGACCGTAATGCCACCGCCCTGCTCTGCTGCCAGGCCGTACATCGGGGCTTTGTTGCCACCCACCAGGCCACCCTCCGCATAGCCGCGCATCATGGCGTAGAGATTGCCCACGCCGATCCGCTGGGTAGCTTCTTTGGTCATCACGAACTCGCCACGATGCACCACGCCCGCCTGATCGTATTTACCGCCGTCGCCGGTATAGCCACCTGAATCAAACGATAAGTTGTCGTATGCGCCCGAAGAGAAAGCGTTATTTGCCGATCCTGCATCAGCGGCAGGAGCGAACGCACTTTTGAGCCATCCCATTGCTGCTTGTATGGCATAAGCCACCAGCATTTGGTTTATTATCTGGACAATCATGGTGATAATCGACGTGCTAAACTCCTTGAAGTTAGCTTTACCGGTCGTCACCAATTCGGTTAGATTATCAGATAACCCTTTGTGAGCCGCCTGGCCTATTTCATTGAGTCCTTTATAACCATCAGTGACGCTTTCGAAATATTCCTGCCAGGTTTGCTTATCCTTATCCAGCTTATCTTTGGTAGAGTCCCCTTTTTCCTCTCCGCCACCACCTTCTACCAATGCGGCAGCATCAGTCCCGCCCGCCGCAGTTTTGGCCGCGTTATCCGTAGCCGTTTTATTGGGATCCGCCGCAGGGAAAAAGGTTGAGTCTATCCATTTCACCGCTTTATCAACCGCAAACCCGCTAATGATTTTGCTGAATAACCCGGCGGACATCTGCAAAATAGAAGAAGAAAAAGTATGAAAACTAAAGCGGCCAGTAGTGAGTAATCGGGTAAGGATCTCCGTCAGCCCCTCGTGGCTGGCCTTGGCCACCTGAACTACCGCAGCAGAAATATCGGTTGCGGTATCCAGGTAGCTCTGCCAGCTTTTTCTAGCGGCCTCTGCCTGTTTATCTGAAATATAGTCACTCAGCAAACCCGGTTCTTTTTTTGGATCTACTTTAAGTTCATACGATGGCAATGGACGTAGTGATTTACGAAGGTTTTCTTGCCTTATCCTATCCCCTTTGATAGTTTTCTCCAGCTCACCCAACTGGGCAATAAGCAGTATCGCCTTGGCCCCGGAGTTCTCATTAATGGTTCGCAGCCCAAAAGAATATGACTTAGCCGCCTCGGTTATCCGAGTCGTAGCCCTCACAAAGCCAAGAGTTGCTTGAGGTAAATCTTTATTATATAGCTGCTGCATCTTATTGATGTTCTCACGCAGCAACATAGAGTCTGAATTGGCCATACTGCCCTCCAACCAACTTAATGCTGGTATAAGTATTTATTTGCTATGAATGATCCTAAGTGCTGCGCTTTCCATTACGCGAATATCACTGAACGCGCTTGCCTCATCGTCCACGCCATGAAGCGTCATCAGCCAGGGCAGGCAGTTATAATCCAACCCGCTGACACCCTGCATGCCTATACGCCACTGAGTTCCCATGGCCTGAAAAACCTGAAACGCTGGCCAGATATCGGGCCAGGCTTCAACGATTTCCGGATCATAATCGGCGGCGCTCAGGCCAAAGGCACCGAGATCTTCAATGGCAGGCTCTGGCGTATAAAACGCTTCGGCAAGCGCTATCAGTTTTTTCCGCGTGCGGCCATCAGTTCGCGGGTAAACAGAGTGGCAATTGAATCAAACGCCCGCGGGTAGTTATCCAACAACACCAGCATGTTTTCGCGATTAAACTCGTCAGGCAAAGCCCAGCCTGCGCAGATTTCCATCAAAAAATCTGCCATCGGCTCATTGCTGTAAATACCCGTTTCGCTTTGCAGTTCCAGGGTTTCACGCAAAGACTTTTCCAACAGCTCTAGCTGGGTACGCTTTTTATGCTTGAAGGTAAAAGTCAGCACGCCATCTTCATCTCCAGGGCGCGGAACGGAGACATCCGCCTTAAACGTCGGCTTGGGATTCAATTTAAATTCAACCATGATTTCCTCATTTTCCAGATTAACTCATCCTTATTAGCCCCTCGGGCAACCAAGCCTGAGGGGGAAATAGACGTGTTTAAGCAGTCACTTTATAGAACGTCATATCGCAAGACTGCACCGCCAGCGCCACCTGCACGGTTTCAACCTGGTTAACCGCGGTGGTGGGCTGCGGATCAAAAGCCGGTACCGCAGACCAGTAGCGCAGCTCCTTGGCTTTTGGCACATGCATGTAGAACGCCAGCGTGATGCCATTGCGATCGGCATCCTGCAGCAGGCTGTAGATCGGCTGAGAAGCATCGTGCGCAAAGGTAAAGGTCTGCGTTTTGGCCGCTTTAAAGGTGGCCAAGTTACGCTGACGATCGTCTTCCAGGAACTGCACCTGCACGTATTGCTGATCGCCGCCAGACTGCGCTACCTCGGTGATCTGAGGAATTTGCGTCCAGCTGGCGATCTTCTGCAAGGAGCCTTTGCCGCCACCGACCGGGAAGAAGCTCACGTCGGTGGTATTGATGGCACCGATGGTGATGCTGGTATCCACTTGGGCAGTGATCTTGGCCACCAGGCTGTCGATCAGGCCCCAACCGGAGCGTACCATCACGATGTCACCCACTTTCAGAGTGTGGCCGGTGGCCACGGTAAATACGGCGCCGTTAGCATTGCTGACTGCGGTGGTTACTACGCCTGGTGCTGTTGGCGCGCCAGCAAATACGGTGGCGCCATTTGGTAATGCAAAACCCATGGTAATTCTCCAATTTCAGATATAAAAAAACCGCCGAATGGCGGTATGCTTGGTTTACTTGCTGGAGAGTTCCCCCCAGCGATGTTTACTACACTAGTGTGTTATTAATACCCAGCCCAATAACCAATGGTGACTGGCAGGGTATATAATTCATCCTTGGCAATCGCTGGCAGGATATTGCCACCAGCATTGACATAACAGTTAAAAGCATCGTCCGCCAGCACTAGTCCCCTTGGGAATAATGAGATAATCTCCTCCGCCAGTTGATAGCCAGTTTTCGCTCCTGTCCCTTTTTTCATCACAATATTAACCTGATAATTCCCGCTGTAGGTCTGCACCTCTTGGGAAATGCCTAACGCCACCGCAGGCTCCGGAGCAATAAACGGTTCCAGATGAAGATCGTCATCCGCCGTAAACGTCACATTAGCCAAGGTGTATTTAATATCATTCTCTTCAGCCCAGACCGTTAACCTGGACTCAAACAAATCATTGATACGCAAGGTGCTCATAGCGCCTCCTGGTTTAACCCTATTGATAAGAGTGCATCACCTTGGGTTAAACCAGTAATAGCACTCTAGCTGATATATTTCGTAGCGAGAAGTTTATTTTAAAAAATATTTTATCAACTGCGAAACACAATAACCACGCTATCAATTTACTAGATAAAACTCGTAGCGAATAGATTTTTATTAAATTATTTTTCGCCACTAATTTGAAATAACAAAACCACCCCGCATTGCGGGGTAGTAATTACTTCAATTTAAAAAGCCTTTATTTTTTATTATCGGTAATAGTTTATCTATCCATTTCCAAACGAATATTCTGGCTGACCAGACAACCCTCGATAAAACTTTCTGCCACCTGCATCTGCTGCCTTACCCGGCCTTCCGAACATTTCCAGCCGCGAGCAATGGCGGACTTCGATTGCCCGTAAACGTAGTAACGCAAGATCAGTTCCAGCTCCTCCGGCTGACGTAGGGCCTGGAGGTGAGCAACGGCGCGATCCACCACCAAGCCGTCCTCGTCACAGCAAGAGGCCTGCTGTTTGCTACTGCCCGGCAGCAACCCTTTAAAACCGGCGGCGATATGCGAATATCCCAGAGAAGAACTTTCCCGTGCCCACACGCCCCAACGCCCCAAAACCTGTTGAATGTCCCGCATAAGACCTCCTTATTTTTCTTGGCTCTAGTGTAACCAGGCGAGGCAAAGCCGCCCATCGATGGGTGTTGTAGGAAACCTCACAGGACAAAGCAGGGGGAAAAACGAGCAGGAAATGAAGGTATTGGTGCAGCACTATTGCGGGAGGATAGCGCCAGAGGTGGAAAAAAGCATTAAATATCAGCCTTCGGAGGAGATGCCTCCCCCGAAGCGGGCGCAGATCAAGACATAGCAAACTGCTCGAGTACCTTGCCTTCCATACGATAGCGCACCCATTCATCTTGCGGAGCCGCACCAATGCTGAGATAGAAATCAATCGCTGGCTGATTCCAGTCCAGCACGCTCCATTCCAGGCGTCCGCAACGGCGCTCGCAAGCAAGCTGAGCGATATGGCGCAGCAAGGCTTTGCCCGTTCCCGCCCCACGGAACTTGGGCGTGATATACAAATCTTCCAGGTAGATGCCGTTCTTACCCAGCCAGGTCGAGTAGCTCATAAAGAACACCGCATAGCCTGCTGGCTCACCATTGACACTGCAAATCAGCGCCTCTGCGCAGGCGTTGGGGCCAAACAGGCTTTCTTCGATCTCTGCCTGGTTGGTGCGTACCTCATCACGAGCCTTTTCGTACACGGCCAGTTCAATAATCATATCCAGAATGAGCTTGGCATCGGCTTTCACCGCCGGGCGAATTTCAATTGTCATAGATGTTCCCTAACTAGAGTGATTTTCCTGCTGCCAGCATAATACTTAACCAATTCAGGCACAAACGGCAATTTACCGGGCATCTGAGCGGGCACGTACCTACGTAAGGTGGCCGTTGAGGAATGTTTATAGAGGAATGCCTACGGTCTCCTATACTCAGTTTTCCCCCCTAACAGATCTGGAGAAACGATATGTCATTTAGCGTGGGTGATTTTGTGCAGCGTAAAACTGGTGGGCCAAAAATGACCGTTATCGAAGAGGATGGAGAGGCGCTGATATGCAGTTGGGTCGAACTGGGGGTTGAACAACGCACCGAGGTACAGGCCAACGAAGTGAACCCCTATCACGAAGACGACGACTTCGGCGTCTGCTGATATTCCGTTTGCTCCCTGAAGCCATGTCCCTGGATAAAAAGTGAAGTTGATCTAGTATTTACCTGGTACAGCAACCTATTTTGGGTAGTGGTTAAGGGGTTCACAATGAGCGAAAGTTTAAAAGACGGCACCATTCTGTTGGCCAGAATTTTGCTGATGATCCTGTTTCTGATTTTCGGTTGGATGAAGCTGACCAACTTTGGTGCCACGGTCACGGCGATGGAGGGCTACGGTACGCCAATGCCTTACCTGGCCGCGGTTGTCGCCGTGGTGGTGGAGTTCATTTTCGGTATCTTCATCGTGCTGGGGGCCTTCACCCGGCCGATAGCCATCATTTATGCGCTCTATGTGCTGGGCACCGCCTTTATCGGCCACCCGTTCTGGCGGTTTAGCGGAGCAGAAATGATCGGCAACGAAATCAACTTCTTTAAAAACATCAGTATTATCGCTGGCCTGCTGCTGCTTGCCGTCACCGGTGCTGGCCGTTACTCTCTGGATTATAAGTGGTTTAAACGCTAACTCTCCCCTGTGGCGGCGTCGCAATACGCCGCCATGTTTTACCTCGACTCAGGCCGCCTAGCGGGGTTGCAGGCAGTTATCTTCCTTCCAGCCATAGAGCCATTCCAACGCACGGTAGAAATCTGCTTGCGATTTACCCTGCCATAACAGATTACGTACCGAACGCTCGACGCCTTTGGCGTGATATAACCGCCCCATTTCACGGGTAGACCAGACAATACGCGCCGTACGCGGAATGCGTACCGACTCGTACAACGCAAAGGCCGCCGCGAAATCGCCGTTACAATGAGCGATAGCTTCCCCCAACGTAACGGCATCCTCCAGCGCCATGCAGGCCCCTTGCGCCATATATTGCGCCACCGGATGCGCGGCATCGCCGACCAATGTCACGCGTTGGTTACCCCATTGGCTCACCGGTTCACGATCGGCTGTAGCCCAGCGGCGCCAAGAGGTTGGCTTATCCAGCATCTGACGCGGACGCGGGTGTATGCCAGCAAAATATGACATCACCTCTTCTTTGCTGCCATCGGTAACGCCCCACTCTTCCGCCTGACGACTGTGGAAGGTCACTACCAGGTTATATTGCGCTCCGCCGCGCAGCGGATAATGCACCAGATGGCAATGTGGTCCGGCCCATAGCACTGGCGCGTTTATCTGCAAATCTTCTGGCATATCCGCCGCGTCAATCACCGCGCGATAAACGACATGCCCGGTCACTCGGGGGCTATCATTCAACAGCGAAGCGCGCACTACCGACTTAACGCCATCACATCCCAGCAGGATATCGGCCTGATAGCGGTTACCCTCGCTGTCGAAAACCTCCACATCATGCGGATTAATACGGATATCCACCACCTGCGTCGAGGTTTTATAGCTCACCAAAGGATTCGCCAGTGCCGCCTGCCAGACAGCATCGTGAATATCGACACGATGGATCACCGCATAGGGCCCACCAAAATGCTCGCGGAACGCCTGCCCGGTATCAATACGCACCACTTCATTGCCATCGACCGCATCCATCATAGAGATATGATCGGTAAACACCGCCCGCTGACGTGCAACTTGCCCAGCCCCCAGGCTATCAAGTGCCGAAAAGGCGTTGGGACCAAGCTGAATGCCAGCCCCAATTTCGCCAATCTCATGGGCGCGCTCCAGCAGCAATACCTTGATGCCCTGTTTCGCCAAAGACAGCGCCGTAGCCGCGCCACCAATCCCACCACCCACTACAATTGCCGTTGCCTGTTTGCTCATGATATTTCCCCAATGTTTGCCCTACGCGTTTTCTACCACCACCATGGGCAGAAAATTTGTTGTCATTATTGTTTTAAGCCGGGATAACGTCCTTCTGCTGCTCCGGTGCTGCGGCAATAAATGCCGGAAGCGCATTGCAGGCAAGATAAACCCTGGCGCAGCGTGGATAAGCCGACAAATCACATCCCATACGTAACGCATTGGCCCACTGCGGGATCAGGCAGCAATCCGCCAAGCTAGGGGCATGGCCTACGCAATAGTCGCCGGAGTTCGCTTTCACCAGTAGCTTCTCGACGGCGGCCAGCCCCTGCTCGATCCAGTGGGCATACCAGGCTTTCTTCTGAACCTCTGAAATCCCCAGTTCATCGGTCAGATAGCGCAGAACGCGCAGATTGTTGACCGGATGAATATCGCAGCAAATCGCCAGGGCGATCTCCAGCACCGTAGCTCGCAATTGCTCCTCCTGCGGCAATAGCGGCCCTTGTGGGTAACGACGATCGAGATAATCAATAATCGCTAGCGACTGGCCAAACGCCAGCCCGTCATCGTCCACCAGCGTAGGAACCAGCCCGATCGGGTTCAGTCGTCTATAGGCAGGGTTCAACTGCTCACCCACGCGGATATTGACCGCTTCACTCTGGTAGCTCAGCCCCTTAATAGCCAGGGCGATACGTACCCGATAGGCTGCCGAGCTGTTAAAAAAACTGTAAAGCTTCATGGTGGCCCCCTGTCAGGCAATAGTGACCTGGAGTGGCGTCAACCCTGCAACCGCGCCGTCGATCCGGTCGCCTCGTACCACCGGGCCAACGCCTTCCGGCGTGCCGGTGTAAATCAGATCGCCCGGTTGCAGCTCAAAGAAACCGGACAGGTAGCTGATAGTTTCCGCTACCGACCAGATCAGGTTGCCGATCCCACTACGCTGATGATCCTCGCCGTTGACCGTCAACCAAATTGCAGCCTGATCGATATCTTCCACACTGCCTGCCGGATGGATCGCGGCTATCGGTGCGGAATGATCGAAAGCTTTGCCAATCTCCCACGGGCGCCCCATCTTGCGCATTTCCATCTGCCGATCGCGGCGGGTCATATCCAGCCCGGTGGCATAGCCGTAAACATAATCCAGCGCCTGCTCGAGCGGAATATCGCTACCACGCTTGCCGATAGCTACCACCAATTCGATTTCATAGTGATAGTTGTCGGTTTGCGACGGGTACTCCAGCGTCAGGCTTTCCCCAACTGCGACCGGCACTACCGCGTCAGCCGGTTTGCAAAAGAAGAATGGCGGCTCACGGTCGGGATCAAACCCCATCTCACGCGCATGTGCCGCATAGTTACGGCCAACGCAATACACGCGATGCACTGGGAACAGGCTATCGCTACCAACGACTGGAACGACGGTGATGGCCGGAGGGGTAAACAAATATTGGCTCATAGTGATTTTCCTTTAATGATGTCGTTCAAATTAACCACGTGCTTCACGCAGCAACCCAAGCGCTTGCTGAACCGGGCGATCGGAGAAGCTGAACAGCACGCTTTCGCTGCGCGTAACAAAGCTGAGCGGCTGCCAGGAAGGAACGACGAAAATATCTTTGGCGGTATAGGTAAATGTTTGGCTACCGATGATGACGGTGCCTTCCCCTTCCACCACATGGTAAATCGTGCTGTCCGTGGTGCGGATCTTGGCGCTACTGAACCCTTTGGGTAACAGTTGCAGAAAGGCCGCAATGGTCGGCATCGGCGAACCGCCGGTGGCTGGATTGACATAGCGCAGCTTGATGCCTTCACATTCATCCAACGGGCCATTACGTAATAGTTGATCCAGGGCTTCACGGCTGCGGTCATAGCGATAGTTGAAGATCGGCGATGAATTGCCAACTTGATGGCGCATTGGCAACATATTGGCCGCATAGCGCGGCTGGAAATCATTCTCCGGGCGTGTCACCGGCTGCTGTTCTTGCGGGAAACCCTCAGCAAACGCACAACCGAGATAATTCACCAACGGCAAGTCCAGTCCGTCCAACCACACCACCGGGTGCTCGCCAGGGTTGCCATGATCGTGCCATTGCCACTGCGGTGTCAGGATAAAATCCCCTGAATGCATGGTGGTACGCTCACCATCAACGGCGGTAAACGCTCCCTGGCCTTCAACAATAAACCGTAGCGCCGATTGGGTATGCCGGTGGCTGGGAGCGATCTCGCCGGGCATGATCAATTGCAAACCTGCATAGAGTGATTGTGTAATGGAAGATTTGCCCCGCAGTGCCGGGTTTTCCAGCACCAATACCCGGCGGATCGCCTCTTTGGCGCCAATCAGTTCCCCACTGCGCAGCAGGAAAGGCCGAATTTGCTGATATTTCCATAGCGCGGCCACACACCCGGCGTTAGGTAAGGTGGTAACCAGATTGTGCAGAGACTCCCACAGCGGCGTGAGATCCATCGCGTCGATTTGCTGATAAAAATCTGCTCGTTGTTGCTTTACTGCGGGTGTTAATTCAGACATCGCATACTCCTTTGAGTTATCAATACGTTATCCACGAGCGATCTGCGCTTTGGCAATCTGGCGGACGCTGCGTACCTGGCTGAATAGCAAGGCCAAAGCGATGGCGGCTAACAATGCCGGGATAGCGATAAACATGAAAATAGTGGAAAACGAGAGGTTGAAAGACAGCATCACCCCACCGCCGAGCGAGCCGAAAATCGCCCCGCAGCGGCCAACGGCGTTAGCCCAACTGACCCCGGTGGCACGGCATAAGGTTGGATACAGGGAAGCGGACAGTGCGTTCAACCCCACCTGCGAACCACTGATACCGATGCCCGTTCCCAGCACCGCAAAGGCCATGCCCCACAATGCCCCTTCTGAAACACTGATCAGCACGATAAACAGCGCGCCGATGGCGTAGCTGCTCGCCAATACCCAATAGGGATTGCGGCGATCCATCAGTTGGCCGATGACGATTGCGCCAATCGTGCCGCCAACCTGGAACATAGCGGTGACCCATGAAGCGTGCTGCAAATCGACACCGCTGTTGTTGAGCAACGTTGGCAGCCAGCTAGACAGCAGGTAGACGATCATCAGGCTCATAAAGAACACGCACCACAGCAGTAGCGTGACGGGCAGCACACCGCGCTGGAACAAAGCCGATACCGAGCTTTTCGTCGCCGGTTGTTCCGGCAGATAGAACGTCACATCACGATGATCCTGCCTGGTGATTTTCTGCAATATGGCCGCCACCTTGTCCGGACGACGGTTGCGCAGCACCAGATAGCGGGGGGATTCCGGTAGTGCGAAACACAGTACCACCAGCAAGACCAGCGGCAGTACGCCACCAATCACCAAAATGCCTTCCCAGCCAATCAGCGGGACCAGTTGCGCGCTCACCACCCCGCCTAATGCCGAACCGAGGGTGAAGCCGCAGAACATCAGCGTCACCAAGCCCGCTCGCCGCCGTTTGGGCAAAAATTCCGAGGTCAAAGTAATAGTGTTCGGCATCGCGCCCCCCAATCCCAAACCAGTCAGGAAACGCAGCCACGTCAACGTATTCATGTCGGGTGAAAAGGCGGACAGCAGGCTCATCAAGCCAAAGAACGCAACGCAAAACTGCATCACCTGTTTGCGGCCAAAACGATCTGCCAGCGGGCCAAACAACAGCGCACCAAGCGTCAGGCCGAATAAACCTGCGCCGAACAGCGGGGCCAGATGAACCGCATCCAACTGCCACTGTTGGCGGATAGCCGGAGCGATGAAACCGATAGCGGCGGTATCAAAGCCGTCAATGGTTACCACCAAAAAACAGCATGCCAGCACACGCCACTGAAACGCCGAGACGGGAGCTGCATCAATAACATCCTGGATATTAAGCCGACGAGAAAGATTCATGGCCGATTGCCTCTTTGGGTGTAGGGTCTTTTCTTGTTTTTGTGACGAGTGTTGCTTATTTGTTAATACTATGTAGGAGGCTAATGTGAAAAGATAATGGCATTTCCGCCCTGGCGATAACCTGGAGGTTATGACAAATGGCAGACTGGACTCAGCGCCTCAAAATCCATCACCTACGCCTTTTGATGTGTCTAGGTGAGCAAGGCAACCTGACTCAGGTGGCCAGGATGATGAATATCACGCAGCCTGCGCTATCGAAGTGGCTGTCGGCTTTGGAAGAGGATGTCGGTATCACCTTGTTTGAACGCCACAGCAAGGGGCTACGTCCCTCTGAAGGGGGGAAACTACTATTGGAGCACGCAAGGCGTATCCTTAACGATCTCGATCGCTCCCGTGAAGACATCATCCGTTTCAAACAAGGGGGCCAGGGCAGTCTGTTAATCGGTTGTTCACCGGTTGCTACCGACTGCGTAACACAAGCGATTCTGGCGGTGGTTAATGATTACCCCAGCGTACACCTGCAGATCGTGGAAAACGTGATGACGCCACTGCTGCAAAACCTGCTGTCGGGCAAGATCGATGTGGTGGTTGGCCGTATTGGCGGTCACGCCCTGCAACTGCCGCTCAACTACCGCGTGCTGTATACAGAGCCGGTGTGTTTCGTGGCACGCACGCAGCACCCGCTGGCCAGCCGCGGCAGCATTGCCTGGGAAGAACTGATGGCATATCGTTGGATCGTCTGGCCAAGCGGCACGCCGATCCGCGTCAGTATCGATAACGCGCTTGTGGAGCAAGGCGTGATGCTGCCCAGCGATCATATTGAGTCGGCATCAATGAGCGTGACATTGGGGATGACGCAAAGCAGCGAGATGATTTCCATTCTGTCGTGGCGGCTGGCTGAACGCTATGCTACGCAGGGGCTGCTCACCATTTTGCCGCTCCCCCGTCTCGAACAGAAAGGCAGCGTCGGGGTGTTCTGGCGCAAAAACGACATCCCCACCGATGTCTTGCAGCGTTTCCTCAATCATTTGATCAGCGATGCGGCCTAACGGCTATGTTTGGCATGGCGTTCGAAGTTATCCGCCTTGGCTGCGGCAGACTTGCGCAAGGTGACGTAGCACGCACCCTCACCACCGTCACGTGGCAGTGCCCGGCAAAACGCCTGCACCTGTTCAAACTGCTCTAGCCATTTGGCCAGGTAGCTGCGGATGATATTCGGATGGCTTTGATCTGTGCGCCCACGGCCATGCACAATCAGCAACGAACGCAGGCTGTCTTTCTCCGCCTGGATGATAAAGCGGAACAGCGCCTGGCGGCAGCTCTCGACAGGCTGGCGCAGCAGATTGAGGCTGACTTGCGGTGGATAGTGGCCGTGACGCAGCTTATCCAGCACCCCTTGCTGAATACCTTCGCCCTTATATTCCAACGGGGTATCGCAGGGAATAATGTCCAGAAAGCCGGTGCTGAGGAAGTTCTCCAACTGTAACGCCTGAGCTTCCCGGCGCGCACGTTTATCGACAGGATCCTGCGCCTTGAGGTACAGCGTGGGTTGCCCCGCGGATAACGGCTTCACATCGGTCATCGCCTGGGCAAAAAAATCGTTCTCTTCGTCGCTCATTTCACATCACTCTCGGGAGATTTCACCCACCGGCGGACTATTGCTTTTAGTGGGAATGGCTTGATTGTAAGACGCCTCGCCAGGGTTGCAAGTGAGGAATTGACGGCAACGGGTGAGGTTGTGAGCGGTTTTCGTTATACTGCAGGCCATTATTGAGTGCCGCAAAGGATCCAACCCATGAATATGCGCGAGCTGGAAATCCAGTTTCAGAATGCAATGAATGAGTTACAAGCCAGCTTCGAACAGCAGCACCGTGAATGGCAACAAGGCTACCAGGCTCTGCAACAGCAGTTGGCCGAAGCGCAACGGCGTGAAACCGCGCTGCGCATGCAGAATGAACAGCTGGTCAACAAACTAAGCACCGCCAGTTCGGTGCCGGAACAGCATGCCCTGGTCAAGCAGATCAAGATGCTGGGTGCCCATTTGGATGCGCTGGCACAAGATGCCGCCACCTTTAATCGCCATGTGCATAATAAACAACGGGCCGCAGACAATTTCAGCGGTGAGCAACACTGACAATTTCGGGCGCGTATGCTGCGCACCAAGACGGTAAAAATCATACATGACGTGGATCATCATCGCCGCCCTGATCGTAGTTTTCATTATTGGCTATCGTGTCCTGACTTCCGACACCCGCAAGGCGATAGATTCACTGGCGCATTTGCTGAAGGTTAAACCGATGCTGGTGGAGTCCATGCTGCAAGAAATGGGCAGCCGCCACAGCCAAAGCTTTATCCGCATGTTGAACAACGGCTATACCGAAGAGATGCATCAGGCCGCCTATATGCTGTTTATCTACCTGACGTTTATCAAGCAGGCGGACGATGAGCAGATTGGCCTGTGGCGGGAAACGCTGCTGCGCGCCGGGCTGTCGCCGGAACTGCATGCCGAGCACACCGAAGCGGCGCTGTTTTACTTTGCCGAACTGGATCTGGATGCGTTTGAACTGGCGCAGTTCCGCCGGGCCTACAACGAACGCTATAACCGGGAAGCGCTGGGCAACTGGTGAAGCTTTCCCCCGCTTACGGGGGAGAGTTTAAAGGAACATGCTGTAGAGATAGCGCGAGAGCGCATCGCGGGAGCTGAAACCGTGAGGAATGCCGTAACGCGTGTTGGGCGTATCACCGCTTAAATCCAGGGGAAACTCAAGATACTGCTCGCTGTTACGCATCAACGAGGTGGGCGTGGCAAAATGGAGGCTCTTCTCTTTCAACGCCGGGTGGATCACCAACGCCATTCTGCCCATTCGCGCTTCCCGATTCACATACACGTAGTGCTCGCCCTTGCGAAAACCGTAGGTCTGATCGGTGACATAATCACGCTCAAAACCGGTACTCTCTAACACCTTAGCCACTTCATCCGGCCGTAAATACATCTATTTCTCCTCTCAGTTCTGGGTAGCTTTGCGACCTTACCGTAATCAGGAGATGAAACAATTAATTTATCCGTACTCATTCTGGTTTAGGAATAATCTGCAGCTATAGACCGCCCGCCTGTTGCCTACGCCATTCGCTGGGGCTCATCCCCTGAACCCGCAGAAACTCACGGTTAAAGTTGGATTTGGTGCTGAAACCGGCCTCAAGCATAATCTCGGTCACCGGGCGATCGCTGCCACTCAACCACTGGGCCGCTTGCTGAATGCGTAACTGATTCACATATTGGGATACGTTCATCCCCGCTTGCTGGTTAATCGCCTGGGAGACCTTACGTGCCGGTATGCCCACCTTGCGCGCTAACCGGGCCAGGTTCAGCGCCGGTTCCAGATAGAGATCGTCCTGACGTAGCCGTTGGTTGATCAGCTCAAAGCAGTGCTCGTCATCCTCTGTCAGCGCCTCGGCTTTCACTGGTGGCAAGGGCTGCTCTTCGGGTTCCGGCTGTTGACGCTCACGGCCAAGCACCAAACCTACCCCCAGGACCATCATCACATTGCCAAAGGCCGCCAGTGCACCAGCATGCCTACCGGCTAACAGCGAATAATCCAGGGTGATCGCCAACTCGATCAGGCCGCAGACGACCAGCAGGCCACCTAATCCGCACCATAAGCGATAGCTCAGCCAACTGTCCGCCAGTGCCACCTGCTGCAAAACATTCTCGCCGCGCCGCAGGTACAGCAAAATAGCCGCGCCGTAACCGAAATAGCCAATAACGATCAGCCCATCCAGCGCCGCCAAGGCTCGCCACTGTACCAATAACACCAGCAGCGGGAACGTCAGATGCCCAACGACGCGCCAGCCCATCGGCCCACGGGCTTGCAACATCAGTACCAGATAACACAATGGCGGGATCAGGGCGGCCCCCAGCGGTTGCAAAATAGCAACCCAAGGTTGCTGATAGCCAAAACGGATCCCCACCAGCAGGCTTTGCCAGGCGCAGATCAACAGCAACAGCTGTAGCAACCAACGGTGTGGCCGTGGCCAACCAAGGCGCACGATCAACGCCAGGCACAACAGGCTGAAGAGAAAAGACAGCGGGATAAGCGGCATGTTACCTCTGTGGTTATTCGGGAACGCCCCAGTGTAGAGAGCATAATAAGCTAAAACAATCGCTTAACGACCTGGATCGCGATCGAGGTCGCGTCAGGAAAACGCGAATGCGATGGTTCGGTTTTCCCCTTGAAGGAGTCATCATGAAAAAGTTATGGATTTTGTGCCTACTGTTTAGCTGTGTCGCCACCGCCGCCCCCTGGCAGGTTGGCAGCCGCTTGCAAACGTTTTATAACGGCGATCGCCCATTGGTCACCCGTATCTATTACCCCACAAACGTTCAAGGTCAGCCACAACAGGTCGGCGGCAGGCCAGTGTTTGCAGGTATTCCTGCTCTGCCAGACGCCCCGCCAGCAACCGGGCATTTTCCACTGATGATCATCAGCCACGGCAGCGGTGGCAATAATAGCAGCCAAGCCTGGCTGGCGAAGGCGTTGGTGGAACAAGGAATGATCGTGGTTGCAGCCAATCATCCGGGCAGTACCAGCGGTGATTCCATCCCGGCAAAATCGCTCGAACTGTGGCAACAAACGCGCGATATCTCGGCGCTGATCGGCGCCATGCTGAAGGATGGTACATGGCAACCGCGGATCAACACACAGGCCATTGGCGTGGCGGGGCATTCCAAAGGTGGCTATAGCGCCATCTCTGCGATTGGTGGCCGAGTCGCGCTAAAGGATTTTATTGCCGGTTGCCAACAGCAGCCACGCTCGCCTAACTGCCTGTTTTATGCTGGCGTAAACAAGAACAGTATCTCTGCCACCCAGTTTGACGCTAATTACACCGATGCCCGGATCCGCTTCGCCATCGCCCTGGACCCAGGCTTGGTGCCCTATCTGCAACCGGCCAGCCTGCGCCAAATCAGCGCGCCGCTGCTGGTCATCGCCGCACAACACTTTATGCCGGGCAACGATCCGGAAAGCCTGGGAGCTGAGTCGCTGGCTGCCAACAGCGGGCAGCAGCCGATCAAGGCCATTGTCTTACCGGGCAGCAATCACTTTGATTTCTTACAGCTTTGTACTCCAGCCGCCCCGGAAATATTAGCTGAAGAAGGAGAAGCCTTTATCTGTGGCTCTTCGCCCGCCGAGCGTGAACGCGCCCACCAGCAAACCATCACTGCCGTGCTGGCTTTTATTCAGCCGTGGCTATCCTCGCCCGCAGGAAATCAATAAACCCCCGCACCTTCTCCGGCACATGGCGCGTGTTGGGATAAAGCGCATAAATGCTCTGTACCGGGAACTGGTGATCTGGCAGCAGGTGGCACAATTGCCCGTTAGCAATAACGGGCCGTACCAACCATTCTGGCAGCAGGGCCACACCCGCCCCCTGTAACACGAAAGTCAGCAACGCAGTGGCGCTATCGGCCATCAGCCTGGCGTCATCTTCTACCCTGAACAACACCGCCTGACGTTCAGGGGTGAGCACTTGCCAACTCAATGGTGAAGGGAGGCGGCTATGGGCCAGCCAGGCAGCCTGAGCCAGTTGAGGCAGTGACGCGATCGGCCGCTGTACCAGATAGGCCGGTGCCGCCACCGGTAAGATAGCGAAATTATCGATCAGCGCTGCATGATGATTGGAGTCCGCCAGTTGGCCCAGGCGGATAGCCACGTCAAACCGCTCGGAAATCAGATCCGCATGGTAAGAAGAAGAAACGTGCTGAATGCGTAAGCGCGGGTGCAACTGCGCGAAGGCGGCCAAGGCAGGAACCACCACTTGCGCACCATATTCCGGCGTGCTGGTGATGCGCAGAATGCCACTCAAGCCATGGTGATCGCGGCGTACATCGTCGAGCAGGTATTCCGCATCCTGTAATAGCCGTTGGCAACGTGGATAAAAACGCTCACCAGCACCGGTGAGTGACAGCCGCCGCGTACTGCGCACCAGCAATGAAACGCCTAGCTCGCTTTCCAACTGTTTGATGTTAAAACTGACCACCGCCTTGGTTTGCCCCAATGCCTCCGCCGCAGCGGTAAAACTGCCGGTATCGACCACTGCCGCAAACATCGCTAACCTGGCTAAATTGAGCATCTTTCACTCACCCACTGTCAAAATATTTTTGACAGTGTAATCGCCTAGCGCCAATTTATCAGCCCTTTCCCACCCGCTACACTGCACGCCTTCAACCGGAGGCTTCATGGCTTATCGCACTAAAGTGGCAATCGTCTATCTGCTCGGATTCTTTGTCGATCTGATCAACATGTTTATCGCCAACGTCGCCTACCCAGCGATCGGCCACGCTTTGCAGGCCAGCATCAGCCAATTGGCCTGGATCAGCAATGGTTACCTGCTTGGTCTGACGCTGGTGATCCCGGGCAGCATAGCTGGCAAATTTTCGCGTTTGCCTTGATGGGGCTGGGTGGCAGCCTGTGTAGCAGCACGGCACAAAGCTGCGCCTTTCTCACCATTGCCGACACCCAGTTGGCCGATGCCAGCGCCCTATGGAATATCAACCGCCAGTTGAGCTTTTGCTTTGGTGTTACCCTGCTCAGCCTGTTGCTCAATCTGTTGCTCGGCCATATGGAACCGCTCATGGCCTATCGTTACTGTTTTTATCTCGCCGCAGCCAGTACGCTGTTCCCGATGCTGCTGTGCCTGCGTATTACCAACCGCGCCATCGTGCGCCATCTCAACGCTGAACAGGGATCCTGATGAATCGTTATTTTACCGAAGTGATTGACGCCCATGTGGCTATCGCCGACTGGCTGGGAAAAGGGGCTGGGGAACGGCAACCGCTCTTGGCGCGGTTTCACGCAGATTTTTCCATGATTGCCCTAAACGGCAACAAGCTGGGATCCAACGAACTGGAAGGATTTTTCCAGACGCATCGGGCTGCAAAGCCGGGGCTGGAGATTGCGATCGAAGACATGAAGATGGTCGCAGAATGGGCAACGGGGGCCGTAGTCAACTATCGCGAGAAGCAAACGCTGCCAGGCCAACTTGCGACCCTGCGTTATTCTACCGTGGTCTTTACCCAGACCGCCGACGGGCTACGCTGGCTGCACCTGCACGAAACGCCTATCGGGCAATAATTACAGGAAGCTGCTGGCCAGGAACAATTCCCAGGCCACCACCAGACCACATAGCGTGACGGCACTGAAGATCACTTCAAACAGGTAGCGGTTCATCATGATGACCTCACCTCAAAAGAAGACACCCGGAAAACCGGGTGTCAGAGTATTCAGCAGAGGATGCGGAACCTTTGACGGCTCCGCTATCTTCACTTATTTAGCAGCTGGAGCAGCGGCTTTCTTGCTTGATTTGTGGTGTTTTTTAGCAGCCTGGGCTTTCTGAGCTGGTTTAGCTGCGGCTTTGTGGTGCTTTTTAGCAGCCTGAGCTTTCTGAGCTACTGGCGCTTTGGTAGCAGCAGCTTTGTGGTGTTTTTTAGCGGCCTGAGCTTTTTGAGCTGGTTTGGTGGCGGCTTTGTGATGCTTTTTGGCAGCCTGAGCTTTCTGAGCTACTGGCGCTTTTTTGCTGTGCTTTTTAGCGGCCTGAGCTTTCTGCTCTGGTGCTTTTTTGGTGGCTTTCTTGTGTTCTTTCTTGTGGTGAGTCGCTTTAGCTGGAGCTTTCTCAGCCGCAGGAGCCGCAGTAGTAGGAGCCGCAGTTGGTGCCGGTGCAGCCGCAGTATCAGCAGCGAAAGCAACAGAAGACAGGCCCATGGTGGCAGCAACGATCAGCGCTAATACTTTTTTCATCTTTAAATCCTCAGAGAGTGTTTATCGGTAAGCCCGGTTGGGCCGTTGAAGAGATAATAATGGAATCAATGTCAGGCTTCCGTGAGTGATTGGTTTCGCTGAGTAACCAAATGTACAGAGCTTGTAGCCCGGCCCTCAGGCTGGGGTGATGCTCAAAAAAAGCCTCGTTATTCGCGGGGATAGCCATTAATTTTCGTGATCGCCAGCACATTTCCCAAAATGGTCTACACTTAAATGACATGTGTCGTAACGGAGAGTCGAATGTTTAACAAGACAGATAAAGTAGAACGAGACATCGATCAGGACGTGAACCTGCTGGCCGATACGCTGGACGAAGTATTACGCGACTCCAGCAGCAAGACCAAAGAAGAACTGCATGAACTGCACAGCAAGGCAAAAGGGATATTACGCGATGCCCGTGCACGCTTCAGCGGTTCCAGCAGCCTGACACAACATGCTCGCGACGCAGTTGGCAATGCCGATAGCTATGTACGAGACAAACCTTGGCAGGGCGTAGGCATCGGTGCTGCTGTTGGCATCGTGCTCGGCGTCTTGCTTGCTCGGCGTTAACCCATGTAGCTGGTTTTAACCATAAAACAGATGTGCGTCTGGCCCACGGTTTTCCGTGGGCCGCTTTATTTTCCGCTCTCGATAATCGCCGCCAGCCGCTCCACCGCGCGCTCTGCTTCGCTATAGCTGGTGAAGTTACCAAAGCCCATCAATAAGCCATTATCGGCAGGCGAGGACATCTGCCAATCCGACAATGCCTGTATCGATAAGCCCTGTTGCCAAGCTCTCTTCGCCAGCTCACTGTCATTGAGCCCTGCTTGCAAATGAGCCAGCATCTGGATCCCCCCGGCCTGCGGGACCACCGTCAAATAGGCTGCAAGCCGCTGTGTCAGGGCCTGCACCAACCATGCGCGCCGCTGGCGATACAGCAACCGCATGCGCTTTAGATGGCGGTAAAAATGCCCGCCGTTGATAAAATCGGCCACTCCGGCTTGCAGTAATGGTGGGCAACCGCAGCCTCGCAGCTGGCTACAGCGCTCAAAAGCCGCCGTCTGCTCATCCGGCACCACCAGATAGGCAATACGTAACGCCGGAAACAGGGTTTTGCTGAAGGTCCCGGCGTAGAGTACCCGCCCCTGACGATCGAGGCTTTTTAACGGCGGCAAGGGTTTGCCGTAGTAGCGACACTCGCTGTCGTAATCGTCTTCGATAATCCAGGCCGAGTGACGGGTTGCCCAATCCAGCAGCGCCATACGCCTGGCCAGGCTGAGGGTAACACCCAGCGGGCTTTGGTGAGTCGGCGTCAGCACCGCCATGCGGGCGTCTGGCCGGGTGGCAATACCGGCGTCAATATTCATCCCTTCCTCATCAACCGGCACTGGAACAATTTGCATTCCGGCGGCACTAAACAGCGGCTGGGTAACCGGATAACCTGGGTCCTCCAGCCAGACCGCCTCTCCCAGTTTCAACAGCGCGTTGATCACCAGCTCTATCAAAGCCTGATAACCCGCGCAGATAAATACCTGTTCCGGCCGACAGACGATGCCACGAGAAAGGTGCAGGTAATGGACAATTGCCTCGCGCAGTTCCGGCAGACCATTAGGGGGTGGGTGTGCCAATGAAGCCATAGTGGTGCCACGCAGCTGCCGGGCAACGATGCGCTGCCATACCGCCCGTGGGAAGGCATCCAGCGCGGGCAGGCCAAGCTGAAAGGGTTGAGTCGGCCCAGCGGGATGAGACTGAAATGCGGAAGGTGCCGGAGTCGCCAAGGTGGGTACCGCTGACAGCTCGGTGCGCTCAGGCATTTTCAGCAACTGGGAGGAAACATAGGTTCCCGCCTGGCCCCGGCTTTGCAGAAAACCTTCAGCCACCAGCGCAGCGTAAGCATTCTCAACCGTCGCACGCGCTACCCCCAGATCGCTAGCCAAGCCGCGCACCGAAGGTAAACGGCTGTTGGCCACCAGGGTTCCCTGCACGATAGCGTCTTTAATCCGCAGATAGATCTGCCGGTACAGGGGCTCAGCCTGCTGGTGATCCAGCCGTAGGGCAGCAAAAATATGACGTGTCATGGCTTAATCCCCCTCACCCGAACCCTCTCCCACAAGGAGAGGGGACATACCGTGCCACAAATGACCACCGGCGCCCAACGGCGACTCCGGACTGGCTCCCTCTCCCCCACACAAGTGTTCGTGACGAACCTCGAACCGTACATTGGGAGAGGGCTGAGGTGAGGGGAAATGGGCCGTCTAAATTGATAAGCACTACGTGTTATGGCCTGGTTAAATAATCATTTTATGGCTCTATAGCATAGACCATATCGCGGCTAAAGTAGCGCCGTACATTGGTTACGTCATTAATCCGAGGTTTGAACATGATCAAGCAACGTTTGCAGTACGCCGAACTGTCACCGGCCCCTTATAAAGCCATGGTGAGCGCATTGGGGGGGTTAGAGAAAGGCCCGCTGGATAAAGCGATCATTGAGCTGATGTTTATGCGCGTTTCGCAGATCAACGGCTGCGCTTTCTGCCTGGATATGCACGGCAAAGCGCTGCGTGCAGGGGGAGCGAGCCACGCCAAGCTGGATACGCTGGCGGGCTGGCGCGTCAGCCATGAATTCAGCGAGGCAGAACGTGCCGCGTTGGAATGGGCCGAAGCGGTCACCCTGATTGCGGCAACCGGCGCACCGGACAACGCCTTTGACGCCCTGAAAGCCCATTTCAGCGATGCCGAAATCAGCGATCTGACCTTTGCCATCAGCATTATGAACGCCTTTAACCGCCTGGCAGTCAGCATGCGGCAGTAACTTTGCGGGCCGGGGCAACCCGGCCTGCTCGATCCTTATCGCAAAAAATATTTCCCCACCGCTTTTCCAGCCTCGGCGCGGCCTGCGCACCAAAAACCGAAAAACACCACATATAGTGATGTTGATAATATAAATATCAACATATAGTATTCATTCATCAACGCAGGGGGAAACGCTTGGGTTGGTGACGCCGTCAGAAACGCCCTATCATGCTCAACTTTCTGACTTATCCGCCTTTCCTTCAATATAAAAGGTAAATGCGAATCATGAGTATTATTATTTACACTAAACCAGATTGTGTCCAGTGCAATGCCACCTACCGTGCCCTGGATAGACAAGGGATCGACTATCGCGTGGTCGATCTGACCCAGGATCAACAAGCGCTGAACCATGTTAAATCACTGGGCTATCAGCAGGTGCCGGTGATTATCGCCGGTGACGATCACTGGTCTGGTTTCCGCCCGGACAAGATTGGCGCGTTAGCCAACGCCCTAACCTCCTGAGGTGTGCCATGGATCCGCTGGTCTACTTCTCCAGCAGTTCGGAGAACACCCACAGATTCGTTGAGAAGCTGGCACTGCCCGCAATACGCATCCCGATCGCTGGCAGTAAAAAAGTGCTGATGGATCACCCTTATATCCTGATTGTGCCCAGTTACGGCGGCGGCAGCAGCGTCGGTGCCGTACCGATCCAGGTGATCCGTTTTCTCAATGATCCGCAGAATCGCGCTTACCTGCGCGGTGTGATTGCCGCAGGTAACACCAATTTCGGCGCCGCGTATGGCATCGCCGGTGACATCATCGCCAAAAAATGCCAGGTACCGGTGCTTTATCGTTTTGAGCTACTCGGCACCACACAAGACGTCGCTATCGTTCAACAGGGAGTCACCGCATTTTGGCAACGACAGAACTGACCAGGCCCGCCAGCGCCACGCTGGATTACCATTCGCTCAACGCGATGCTCAACCTTTACGACGCCGAAGGGCGCATCCAGTTCGATAAGGATCGGCTGGCCGCCAGGCAATACTTTTTGCAGCACGTGAACCAAAACACCGTGTTCTTCCACAACCTGGCGGAGAAATTGCGCTATCTGGTGGATGAGGGATATTACGAAGCGGCGGTGCTGGAGCAGTATGAGTTTGCCTTTATCAAGCAGTTGTTCCAACAGGCCTATGCCAGGAAATTCCGCTTCGAGACCTTCCTCGGCGCCTTCAAGTATTACACCAGCTACACGCTGAAAACCTTCGATGGCCAGCGCTATCTGGAACGCTATGAAGACCGGGTGTGCATGGTGGCGCTGCGGCTGGCGGCGGGTGATACCACTCTGGCGCAGGATCTGGTGGAGGAAATCATCTCCGGGCGCTTCCAACCCGCGACGCCCACCTTCCTCAACTGCGGCAAGCAGCAGCGCGGCGAGCTGGTTTCCTGCTTCCTGCTGCGTATTGAAGACAATATGGAGTCGATTGGCCGCGCGGTGAATTCGGCACTGCAACTCTCCAAACGCGGCGGCGGTGTAGCCTTTCTGCTGAGCAATATCCGCGAGGTTGGCGCCCCGATCAAGCGCATTGAGAACCAGTCTTCCGGGGTGATCCCGATAATGAAAATGCTGGAAGATGCCTTTTCTTACGCCAATCAACTGGGGGCACGCCAAGGCGCTGGGGCGGTGTATCTGCACGCCCATCACCCAGACATTCTGCGCTTCCTGGATACCAAGCGGGAAAATGCCGACGAAAAAATCCGCATCAAAACCCTGTCGCTGGGGGTGGTGATCCCGGATATCACCTTCGAATTGGCAAAAAATAACGAAGAGATGTACCTGTTCTCTCCCTACGATGTGCAACAGGTGTATGGAGTGCCGCTGTCAGAGATTAGCGTCAGCGAAAAATACCGTGAGATGGTGGATGACAAGCGCATTCGCAAATCCCGCATCAACGCCCGTGAGTTTTTCCAGCTGCTGGCGGAGATCCAATTCGAATCCGGTTATCCGTACATGATGTTTGAAGATACGGTCAACCGCAGCAATCCGATCGCCGGGCGCATCAATATGAGCAACCTGTGCTCGGAGATCCTGCAGGTCAACAGCGCCAGCCGTTACCATCAGGATCTGAGCTATGCCGAGATCGGCAAAGATATCTCCTGCAACCTTGGCTCGCTGAACATTGCCAAAGTCATGGATGCCCCCGATTTCGGCAAGGCGGTGGAATCCGCGATCTACGGGCTGACGGCGGTAGCGGATATGAGCGATATCGGCTCGGTGCCGTCTATCGCCGCCGGGAATCAGGCCTCCCATGCCATCGGCCTCGGCCAGATGAACCTGCACGGCTATCTGGCGCGCGAGCGCATCTTTTACGGTTCGGACGAGGGGATCGATTTCACCAATATCTACTTCTACACCGTGACCTACCACGCCCTGCTCGCTTCCAACCGGCTGGCAATAGCGCGCGGCAGCAGTTTTGCCGGTTTCGAGGACTCAACCTACGCCAGTGGGGAGTATTTCAGCAAATACATCGAGCAGGAGTGGCAGCCAAAAACCGCACGGGTGCGCGAACTGTTTGCCAACGCCACTATCACCATACCTGGGCGTGAGGAATGGTTGGCATTGCGCGCTGCGGTGATGATGCATGGGCTGTATAACCAGAACCTGCAGGCGGTGCCGCCTACCGGTTCCATCTCCTACATCAATAACTCGACCTCCAGCATCCATCCGATCGTTTCACGCATCGAGATCCGCAAGGAGGGCAAGATTGGTCGGGTCTATTACCCTGCCCCTTACATGACCAACGACAACCTGGAGTATTACCAGGACGCCTACGAAATTGGCCCGGAAAAGATTATCGATACCTACGCCGCCGCCACGCAGCATGTGGATCAGGGGCTATCGCTGACGTTGTTCTTCCGCGATACCGCCACCACCCGGGATATTAACCGCGCGCAAATCTACGCCTGGCGTAAAGGCATCAAAACCATTTATTACATCCGCCTGCGCCAGATGGCGTTGGAAGGGACCGAGGTGCAGGGCTGCGTGTCCTGCGCGCTGTGAGGAAGATTATGACGATGCAACGAGTGCAGGCCATCAACTGGAACAAGATTGATGACGACAAGGATCTGGAGGTGTGGAACCGCCTGACCAGCAACTTCTGGCTGCCGGAAAAGGTGCCGCTGTCGAACGATATTCCGTCTTGGGCCACGCTGACCGCCAAGGAACAGCAGCTCACCATCCGCGTATTTACCGGGCTGACGCTGCTGGATACCATCCAGAATACCGTTGGCGCTCCGGCGCTGATCGCCGATTCCATCACCCCGCACGAAGAGGCGGTGTATTCCAACATCAGCTTTATGGAGGCGGTACACGCCCGTTCCTACAGTTCGATATTCTCTACCCTGTGCCAAACCCGGGATGTTGACGAGGCCTACCGCTGGAGCGAGGAAAACGCCACGCTACAGAAAAAAGCCAGCATCATTCTGGCGCACTATCGCAGCGACGATCCGCTGTTGAAAAAGGTCGCCAGCGTGTTTCTGGAGTCGTTCCTGTTCTATTCCGGCTTTTATCTGCCCATGTACTGGTCGAGCCGGGCCAAGCTGACCAACACCGCCGATCTGATCCGCCTGATCATTCGCGACGAGGCGGTGCATGGCTACTATATCGGCTACAAGTTCCAGAAAGGCCTGGAGCAGGCCAGCCCGGCCCGCCGCCAGCAGGTGAAGAACTTTGCCTTCGATTTGTTGCAGGATCTGTACGACAACGAGGTGCGTTATACCGAAGAGCTCTACGACGGGGTGGGCTGGACGGAAGAGGTGAAGACCTTCCTGCACTATAACGCTAACAAGGCGCTGATGAATCTGGGCTACGAAGCGCTGTTCCCACCGGCAATGGCACAAGTGGATCCCGCGATCCTGTCTGCGCTGTCCCCCAACGCCGATGAGAACCACGATTTCTTCTCCGGCTCCGGCTCTTCCTACGTAATGGGCAAAGCGGTGAATACCGAGGATGAGGACTGGGCGTTCTAAATGCCTGATGCCATCTAGCGTAAAAAAGCCCCGCATCCTCGCGGGGCAAATCGGCAACACACTACTCAATAGAAATGCGATAACACCAGCAGCGCCAGCGAAACGTTAATCGCCCCGCCGATACGCGTTGCGATCTGGGCGAAGGGCATCAGCGACATCCGGTTGCCCGCCGTCAGGATCGCCACGTCACCGGTTCCGCCTTGCCCGCTCTGGCAACAGGAAACAATGGCCACGTCGATCGGATGCATACCGATCTTCTTGCCAACCAGGAAACCGGTGGCCACCAGCGTGCTTACCGTCGCCACGATCACAATCAGGTTCTGCACGGTGAAGGCATCTACCAGCTCTTGCCACGGCGTGATCGCTACGCCCACGGCAAACAGGATCGGATAGGTCACGGCGGTGCGGAAGAATTTATACACCACCTGCGATCCTTGCTGAATGCGTGGCGAAACGCCGTGTGCCAGCTTCACCGCCACTGCGGCAAACAGCATTCCCACCGGGGCCGGCAAGCCGATCAGCCGGTGTAACAGCATGCCGACCATATACAGTAGGATGGCCAGCAGCGCGCCACAGGCGATAGTGGCGACATCCACGTTACCGCTCAGTTTCTCCGTTGCCGCGACCTCGCTATCGCCCTGCTTGCTCGGCATCAGGCTGCCTTCGCCGGTAAGGTGTGGATAGCGTTTCCCCAATTGGTTCAGCAGGCCAGCAATCACGATCGCCGTCAGGCTACCCAACATCACGATCGGCAGGATACGCCCCAAGGCCACGCCCTGCTCCATATGCAAAATGGCGGCATAGCCCATCGACAATGGGATCGCCCCTTCCCCCACGCCCCCGGCCATGATCGGCAGGATCAGGAAGAAGAAGATCTGGAACGGATCGAGGCCCAACGCCATACCCACCGCCATCCCGACCAGCATGCCGGCCACTTCACCGCACAACATCGGCACAAAGATACGCAGGAAACCCTGGATCAGCACCTGGCGGTTCATGCTCATAATGCTGCCGACGATAATGCAGCAGATGTAGAGATAAAGAATATTGGTCGACTTGTAGAATTTGGTCGTGGACTCAACCACCACGTCCGGCAGCAAACCATAGTGCACCAGCGCGGAGGGAATAAAGGTGGCACAGATGGCGGCAGCCCCCATTTTCCCCACCAGCGGCAGGCGCTTGCCAAACTCACCGCAGGCAAAGCCGAAGAATGCCAGTGTCGCCACCATCACCACGATATCGCTAGGTAATTTACCTGCCAGGCAGTCGAGCAGGATCAGCACTCCGGCCAGCACGAAGAATGGCAGCGGTATAATCCCTATTTTGTAATTATCCAGAATATGCCACCACTTTTCACGCAGCGGAATATCGGCAGTTTTATCTTTGGCAACGAGGTAGGAATCATCGGTTGTGCTCATAATCTGGCCTCTTATTGTTTGTTCGGCCATCATAGAGAAACGCTTGGAGTCACCGCTGTGATTTTGTTCAAAATAAAAAAGGATTTTTAATGGGGGTTATGGTTTCTATGGTGTTAATGCCCTTTATGTAAAATAGACCGTGGAGTTAATGGCGTTAATAATAGGCTTATTTTAAGTTTTACTGATTTTATCGCACGTTCGGTGTCCGCTACGCCGCTGTGTAATATTCCTCTACAATAAAGCCGTGCCGATGCTCACAACTTGATCTTGGGCAATATTACTTCAAGGGCGACTCATGATAGGGTAGTCACCCAAACAGACACCAGGATCCGCGGCAAACCATGCACATCAAACTCTCTTTTCATATCAAGCTGTTCCTGTGCCTGGTCGCCTTTTCCTGCGTGTTGCTGACGCTGATCGGGGTTTACACTTACTACAAACTGGATGCGCAGTTGCACCGGGATCTGGGTGCCCGTGCCCAAGTGCAGGCACGTGAGATTGCGCTGATCCCCTCCCTGATCACCGCCGTTGAAAATAACGACACGCAATATATCGCCGCACTGATGAAAAAAATCCGTGCCAGCAGCGATGCCAGCTATATTGTCATCGGCGATAGCCACACCATGCACCTTTACCATTCCGAACATGCCGACCGTTTGGGAACCCCTATGGTCGGGGGCGATAATAAAGAAGTGCTGGAAGGCAAAAGCATTATCTCGATCCGCAACGGGGGGATCGGTATTTCATTACGCAGCAAGGCACCGATTGTGGATGACAATAACCAGGTGATCGGTATTGTTTCCGTCGGTTATCTTAAATCCCATATCGACAGTTTAAATGCCCATACGCTGACCCAGATCGTGGCCTCGATCGTCTTGCTATTGATGGCGCTGTTTATCTTTTCCTGGCTATTATCGAAGAACCTGAAACGCCAGATGTTTTCATTAGAGCCAAAAGAGATCGCGCTGCTGGTGCGCCAGCAAAAAGCCCTGCTGGAAGCCATCTATGAAGGGGTGATCGCCATAGATCCGCAACTGCGCATCATCACGATTAACCATGCCGCGCGTGAGCTGCTGGATCTGCGCCAACCGGCCAATAATCTGCTGGGCCAGCACATCGGGGAGATCATCCAGTCACAGCCCGATTTCTTTGCCGCAGCGCAGCTGGGGCACGACACCCATGATGAGGTGTGCCGTTTCAACCATGTGCGAGTGATTGCCAGCCGGGTGCGGATCATGCAGGAAGAGGAGCTACAGGGGTGGGTGATCAGCTTTCGCGGCAAGAACGACATCAACACCCTCAGCAGCCAGCTTAGCCAGGTAAAACGCTATGCCGATAACCTGCGCATCATGCGCCACGAGCAGCTGAACTGGACGGCCACGCTCGCTGGCTTGCTGCATATGCAACGTTATGACGAGGCCATCCGCTATGTGGAAGCCCAGTCGGAAGGCGCACAGGAGATCCTCGACTTTATTTCCCAGCGCTTCAGCTCCGCCGCGTTGTGTGGCCTGCTGTTGGGCAAATACTCCAGCGCTCGGGAAAAAGGCATCGAGCTCCGTTTCGATCCCGCTTGCCAACTGCGCCAAATCCCCGCCGCGCTGAATGAAACCGAGCTGATGTCGATTATTGGCAACCTGCTGGATAACGCGTTCGATGCTACGCTGCATTGCGCGGCACCGCACGAAGCGGTAGAACTCTATATCAATGACAGCAGCAACGAGCTGGTGATCGAAGTTGCCGATCGCGGCACCGGGATTGCACCGCAGGTTCGTGATACGCTGTTTGAACAAGGCGTGACAACCAAAGATAAGGGCGACCACGGTATTGGCCTGCACCTGGTGGCCAGCCACGTCGCTCAGGCGCATGGCAGCATCGAAGTGTCGGACAACGATCCGCACGGCGCCATTTTCTCGCTGTTTATCCCCAAAGCTTAAGCACCCGGATCCGACCTATGCAACCTGAGACACTGGACGTTCTGATCGTGGAAGACGAGCCGCAACTGGCCACGCTGCACACCGAATTTCTTGAGAAAAATTTCAACCTGCGGGTGGTGGCCTATGCCGCTACCCTGGCGGAAGCCAGAGCAAAAGTGAATGCTCACCAGCCCCGGCTGATCCTGCTGGACAACTTTCTGCCGGACGGCCAGGGGATTGCGCTAATGGAAGAAGCCGCGGTGAAAAAGCCCGGTTGTTCGGTGATTTTTATCACCGCAGCCAGCGACATGAATACCTGTAGCCAGGCGATCCGCAACGGGGCCTTCGACTACATCATCAAACCGGTATCCTATAAGCGGCTGCGCAATTCGCTGGAGCGCTTTATGCAGTTTGTACAGACCCAGCGTACCTTCAAGGTCATCGACCAGAGCAGCGTCGATGCGCTGTATAACCTGCAGTCCAAGCAGTTTTCCAACGAGCCCAGCGCCAAAGGGATTGAAACCATCACCCTGGAGTTGGTGCAGGCGTTGTTCAACGATCGGCCAGAGGTAGCCCATGCGGTGGAAGACGTGGTGGCACACGCCGGCATTAGCAAAACCACCGCACGCCGCTATCTGGAATACTGCGTGACGACCCAGTTTATACGCGTCGAAATGCTCTACGGTAATATCGGTCATCCGCGCCGTTTATACCGCAAGGCTTAGGCTGACATCTGCCTGTCACATTGCAGGGCTATGCTGGCTCATAGATATCCCCTTCGATATCGACATCAATGTTACATTCAGCTCTTTTTACCCGGCCAAGACTTGGCCGGGTTTTTTATTCGTGTGGCTTAAAAGGTATACCGCAGCCCTACGCGGATACGATACTGCTCCTTATTATAATCGTTCCAGCGATCCAGCCATTGCAGCTCCAGATAGGGCATCCAATGGGTATCAATTTTATAGCTGAACTTATTGGTGATCTCCCAATGGTGACTCTTACCATTCTTACTATGGAAATCGTTGACCCGGATAAAATAATGTGGCTCGAAGGTATAATTTAACTCATCGCTGAGCTTAAAGTTCCAGTAGTTGGCAATTTCATGGGTATCGTTACGCGCCGGGTTGCCGTTAAAATCGATGGAATCATAGTTATTATGGTTATAGCGATAACGCACGGTCAGGTTGAAAAACGGCAGGAATTTATAGTTATTGTCCAGGTAGACGGCACCGCCAGAGCCCGCACTGCTCGAGTTGACCAGCCCACCAGGAGACACCGTCCATTTATCCGTTGGCCGGAACAGGGGATACCAGCCCTCCAGTTCGTTATAGCTGTGCTTGAGCTGATCAAACTTGCCAATGTTATAGGCATTGGTGGCCATCACACCGGCTCCGCCATCAAAATTATAACCGCCGCGCAGGATGATTTCGTTTAATTCAGAGGCGGTATTATAAGCCTCACGAGTTTCCAGATAGGCACGTCCGGCCTGAGCGCTGGCTGAGGCAAACAACGCCGCCGCCAGCAGTATCGTATTGGTTTTATTGCTGCTACAACCCCAGAGAGTAGACATGGTTGAGTTTCCTTGTGTCATTAATCCTGATAAAAGCATGTAGAAATCCCGCCGCCATGCCGTTAGGCATGACAGCTGTGCGCTATTGTGAGTAATACCCTGGCTTAGACTTCTTTGATTATTGCCGTATTGATTGCCGGATGAAGCTCGGCCTGTTCGTCGCGGTTTCCTTTTTTGTTGTTAATTTCAGTGATTATTTGCATAAATAGCTGTTCATTTAACTTATAGAAAAACCCCATCATGACGGCGGCTACCATCGCCAATACGCAGGGATAAATAAAGATTAACTCTCGCAGGCCTTTCAGCACCGAGGCTGACTGCTCAATATTCGGAATATAGCCGATCTGCGTCAACATAATGCCCGGTAACAATCCGGCTAATGCGGCGGAAATCTTGCGTGAAAAGGTATAGCCGGTATACACCGAGCCTTCCGCACGGATGCCGGTTTTCCATTCGCCGTAATCAACGGTATCGGGCACCAGCGCCCAGTTCAGGCTGTTGACGAAGGCCGTCCCAAAGAAGGCCATGCAGGAGAACGCCACGAAAGAGAGCGAGCTGTCGCCCCAGGCGTAGTTACACAGATCGCCCAGGCACCACAGCAACAGGCCACCAAGGTAGACCCGCTTTTTGCCAAAGCGCTTCACCGCCGCTGGCACCATCAGTACGCCAATCAGGATGCAGCCCATGCTGAAAAAGCCCATATAGGACAGCAAATGGATATCGTGCAACACGTATTGGGTGTAATAGACCTGGATCGCCAGCTTGATATTAAACGCCGCCAGCGTACACAGGTTGGCAATGCACAACACCAGCAACGGCGGGTTTTGGAATATGGCACGGAAGGACTTGAAGATGCCAGGTTTATGATGCGCCGGTACCACGTCAACGTAGCGCTCTTTGACCCCGCCGTGGCACCACCACATGCAAAACACGCCACAGGTCGCAAACACCACCGCGGCAACCAGATAGCCCATCTCCGGGCGTGAAGTGAACAGCATCTGGATCGGGACAAAGCCCACGGTGCACAACAGCAGCCCCAGCGTTGCCCCTCCCTGCCGCCAAGCGGCCAGCTGTGCGCGCTCCTGCGGGTTTTTGGTAATGGCTGGCACCATCGCCCCATAGGAGCAGTTCATCAGGCTGTAAAACAGGCCGAACAGCATAAACAGTACGGTGGCCAGTACGGTTTTGGTATTCAGGCTGAACCCGCTATTGAGAAAGTTGGCCACGGCCAGTAAAGCCACCGGCAGCGAGGCATAGAAGATAAACGGCCTGAACTTGCCCTTGGGACCGATATTACGCCGGGAATCCAGCAGCACGCCTGTCAGCATATCGGTGAAGGCGGTGAAGAATTTGGCGATCAAGAAGATCACGCCGCCGTAGATGGCGGGTAACCCCAGAATGTCGGTATAGAACTTCAGCAAATACAGGGTACCGATACACAGCATCAGGTTGGAACCGAAGTCCCCCATACCGTAGGCGAACTTTTCACGCAGCGGCAACCGCAGCGTAACGGGATCTTGGTAGGATAAAGAGTTGGCCATCTGACGGGTCCTTATTATTGTCTTACACCCTGCGTCTTTCTGGTTGCAGGGGCGAATAAATTCGCCCCGATTAACACCTGGCTGCTTATAACGCCGGGCTTACCACCCGCTTGCGCTCCTCCAGCTCACCGACGATCTTGAGGTAGTTCTTCTCCGTCAGGTGATAGAACAGCCCCATGGTCAATGCGGTCAACACGGCCAGGCCACACGGATAGAGGAAGATTAACTGCCGCAAGCCTTCCAGCGTACCAGGCCCCTGCGCCACGTTGGGAACATAGCCGATATAGGCCAGCATCACGCCAGGGAAGAAGCCCGCCAGCCCTTGGGAAACCTTGCGAAAGAAGGTAAAGCCGGTATAAACCGTGCCTTCCGAGCGCACGCCGGTTTTCCACTCACCGTATTCCACGGTGTCCGACACCAGTGCCCAGTTGAGGCTGTTGACGAAGGCCGTGCCGAAGAACGCCAGGCAAGAGAACAACACAAACAGCGTGGAGGTATTACCCCACATATAGTTCATGGCATCGCCCAGGATCCACAGCGACAGGCCGCCCAGATAGACGTTTTTCTTGCCAAAGCGTTTCACCACCGTCGGGACCAGCAGCACCCCGAGCAGGATGCAGCCCATACTGAAGAAACCCATATAGGACAGCAGGGTGATATCGTTGAGGACGTATTGGGTGTAGTAGATCTGGATCGCCAGCTTGATGTTGAACCCCGCCAGCGTGCACAGGTTGGCCACGCACAGCACAAACAGCGGTTTGTTACCGGCGATGGCCTTGAAGGACTGCAACAGACCCGGCTTGGGTGCGCCCGGTTTCGGGATCTCGACATAACGCTCTTTAACGCCGGAATAGCACCACCACATGCACAACATGCCGACGAAGGCGAAGATCGCCGCCGCCACCAGATAACCCACTTGTGGACGCCCATCAAATAGCGACAGGATCGGCACAAACGCCACGGTACACAGCAACAGACCCACCGTCGCCCCGCCCTGCCGCCAGGCAGCCAGTTGCGCACGCTCCTGCGGGTTTTTGGTCATCGCGGGCACCATCGCGCCGTAGGAGCAGTTCATCATGCTGAAGAACAGCCCGAACGCCATAAAGATCAGCGTGGCGATCACCGTTTTAACGGTGACGTCAAACGAGGCCCCCACGCCGATAAAGTTGGCTACCACCAGCAACGCCACCGGCATTGAGGCATAAAAGATAAATGGCCGGAACTTGCCTTTAGGGCCAATATTGCGCCGGGAATCGAGCATCAGCCCGGTGCCCATGTCGGTAAAGGCGGTAAAGAAACGCGAGATGAGAAAGATCAGCCCGCCCCACGCGGCGGGGATCCCCAACACGTCGGTATAGAATTTCAGCAGATACAGCGTGCCGACACACAACAGCAGGTTGGAGCCGACATCGCCCATGCCATAGGCGAATTTCTCGCGCAGGGGCAATATCAGCTTCACCGGATCCTGGTTAGCTTCACTCATGGTGATTCTCCTTGGAAAACACCTATTCCCAGAGATAGCCGCCCTTGCCGATTTGGCAACGGACGGCTGACAGTTGGTGATTACAGCGTGCGTAGCGAGGCGAACAACTCCGCCCACTCGCTATCCGCCCGATAGAACACCGGCGGCTGGCCCATTGGGGCTGCTATCGTCACCTCGGCCCCTCCGCTATGCCGCTCACCGGTCCACAGGTTGATCCAGCTATCCTGCGGCAGGTAGAGCGTCCAGTCGGTGCGCCCTTCTTCATGCACCGGAGCCACCAGCAGATCGCGGCCAAACAGGTATTGGTATTTCAGGCTGTAGGTGTGGGCATCGTCTTCATAATGCAGGAACAGCGGGCGCATCACCGGTAAGCCGGACTGCGCATTGAGCGCCACCGCCTGCTTGATGTACGGCTTGAGGGAGCTGAATACCTGGCTCATGCGGGCAAACTGACGGATGGTTTCCACGTCATGATCGAACTGCCAGTTATCATCCGGACGGTTGCCTTCATGGGTACGCATCATCGGCGTGAAAGCGCAGAACTCGCACCAGCGCATCAGCAGTTCTTTGCTGCGTTTCATCTCAAACAGCGTGGTGTAACCGCCAATATCACTGTGGTGCAGACCGTGGCCGGTCATCGCCAACGACAGCGCCGCCGGGATCACCGAAGCCAGGCCGTCGTCCAGGCTCCAATCCACGTTCTGATCGCCCGCCCACATCATTACCGAATACTTCTGGCTGCCGGTGTAGCCCGCGCGCATAAAGAACAGGATCTCGCCCAGCTTGCCGCATTCTTCCAGCGCGTCGTAGTTGCACTTGGCCCATAGTGCTGGCCAGGCGTTATGCATGATTTCCGCATCGATGCCGTTATGCAAAACGGTATCGGTCGGCAGATATTCGCCAAAATCTGCCATCCAGCCGTCGAGGCCAAATTCGATCAGATTCTTTTTGATGACGTTCTTGTACCAGTCATAAGCTTCAGGCTTGGTGAGATCGACTACGCCAGCATAGAACTCGCCAAATTCGACCTGGTAGTCTTTGCCGTCGTAATCCTTGGTCAGATAGCCTTTCTCGGCCGCCTCGGCATACAGCTCTTTCTCTATGGCCACGTAAGGGTTGATGTACCCCAGAAAATGTACCCCCTCTTTTTTCCACTGCGGGATGCGTTTATCCAGCTCCGGGTACAGCTCGCTGTCCCAGCGCCAGTTCCACATCAGGCGTTTGCCAAAAGAGGTGATCCGCCGTCCTTCCCAGTCCTGCGCCCAGATCCCGCTAACCTTGACACCGTGCTCGCGCATTACGTCCAGCTTCTGTTGGCAGACCTCGGTGCCGCCCTGAATACCCAGGATAACGCCGTCATACACCCAGTCCGGCAGTTCCGGCTGGCGGCCAAGTAATGCGGTCAGCTTTTCCAACAGGCTGATGTAGCTGTCGGCGCAGTCAAAGCGCAACACCGCCTGATCCTGCCAGATCGCCAGCTCATGGAACTCTGGTGCAGAAAAATCAAAGTTCATGTAGCAGCTGTTTTCTACGTGGCAGTAATATTTCTGGCTGCTGACAAACGTCGGCTGCGGGAAGAAGGTCCAGTAGTAATCACCACCTGCGTTCTCCTGGCAGTCTGCCTGCCAGGTAACGTAGGTCTGCTTGTTACGGCCAACCCCCTGCTCACTGGTCCATAACGGGAAAGGTTTGCCGCGCAGGTCGAAATAAGAAAACTGTTCGCCGCAGCCATAAACGTGATCTTCCTGCTGGGCTGCCAGGCGCAGCCACATGCGGTTGTTCTGCTCGTCGCTGTTGCGCAGCTGCATTTCCAACCGCCCTTGTGCATCGGTAGTGATTGCCAGTGTGCACTGGGCCACATCGCCCCGGCTAAAGCGGATCAGCCAGCCTTTGCCCTGCGGGACGATCTGGGTTTCGGTCAGCGCCAGTTTTTCACTGAGCTGGTCTTTGATGCTGAAGTTGCCGCGGAACATCTCGATATCCGCCTTGCCGCGCCCAATCCACAGGCACGGAGCCGCAGCCGTGTGTTGTAGCAGCACTCGCTGCTGAAAGGTCAACGTAAATCCACCTGCGTGTTGCGTGAGTTCCAAGCCTTGCTGAGAAGCCATGATCCATTCTCCAAAAGGTTAAATGCCGTATTTTTCCAAGCGTTGGTCGCCCGCTCAGGTCAGTTCAATCACGTCCAAACCAAGCAGACCGGCCACTTTGCGCAGCAGCGGACGGTGCTCGCCGTAAACCAGCGAGGTGTGGTGCTCCATACCTGCCGCAATAAGACGCTGGCGATAAGTGTCTGCATCTACATCCAGGCGCGCGGTCCCGGCTGTGCCGGAAAACGCCAGCGGAGCCTTGATCATTTCGCCACCGGCCAGCATCAGGCGCAGCTTGCCCTCACCCTGAGTGATGCGGCATAGCGTGATGCGCCCCGGTTTGAGAGCAAATTCAGACAGCAAAGGAAGCTTGCGGTTGGAGTGGATCGTGGCCTGTACCGGGCCATCACGATCGGCCATTTCGATCGGTGCCTGCCCGCAGTGCCAAAACACCACGCTGTTATCCTGCGGATCGATATCCACCAGGTCGGTATTGAAGGCCGCATTGCCAGAGGCCCACTGCGCCATCAGCGAAGAGAGCACGCCAAACATGTCGGCTTCGCAGCCACAGGGCACTTTATCTTCGTTCATCAATGCCAACGCCCCACACGCAGCGCATCCGTAGTCGGTAAAGAAATCCGGCCAGCAGCGCACGGCAATGCCGGTGTAACCTTCACGCTGCGCCTTTTCACGTAGGGCAGAATAAACCTTGAGCGTTTTGCGGGTGGCCGTTTGATCCATCTCCGCCAGGTTAGGGAAATCCTTGGCACGGCGGGCATAAGGCGCATCAGCCACGCTGTCCGGCAGCGCCTTCACCTCTTCAATAAACTCCAGCACCGGCTGGCGAGTCACCTCAACGCCAAAGTGCTGCGTCAGCTGCTGCTGGTTGTAGTTGCAGGCGTCAAAACCCAGCGGGTGCTCGCCAATCACCATCACTTTGGCCTGTTTGAAGCGTTTAACAATCGCTGCGGCCTGCGCCAACTGCTGTAATTCGTTAATCACTCGACTATCGTCCGGCAGGCCGTGCAGCGTTTGCACGTTGATGGCTTCACGGCTCAGGGCATGGCAAGCCAGATTCACCCCGCAGAAAGAGTTAAGGCGCAAACGGCCACCGGTACGGGCTTCCGGGAATGACCACATCGCCGTGGGCACTGGGAAATCACGCACCACTTCGGTGGTGAGGGAGGCATCGGTAAAGGTCACTTGCAGGATCAGCAGCAGATCGAGATTGGCCTGTTTGAGTGCAGGCAGTATTTGCAGAGCCGATTCGGCATCAAACTGCAATACCGGTTCCCCCACCAACTCGATATCCATCCCGCTCAGCGTCTGCCAGGCCTGCGCCAACATCTCTTGCGCGTAGGGCACATCGAAGGTCGCGCGGCCAAGCGACAATACGCCTACTTTTGCTTTATTTTTCATCACATTGCTTCCAGTAATCGAATAAATCTATGCCACGGTGCTGAAGCGGTGTTCAGTCTGGCTGTAATAGTTTTCCCCTGAGCGCAGCACTACGTTGCCAAAATGGGCGTGGTGAATGCTGTCTGGGAACGCCTGGGTTTCAAGGCAGATGCCGGAAAACGCCTGATAGCGATGGCCAGCCTTGCCATTCCAGATCTTGTTGGAAAGCTTAAAGGCGTTATAAAACTGCACGCCCGGCAGCGAGGTGTGTACTTCCATCACACGCCCGGTCTGTGGGCAGATCAAGCTCGCTGCGGGATGCAAAGCACCGTCGCCAGGCTTAAGCACATAGTTCATATCAAAATCCTGTGCCGGGCGGTGCAGCATGGCGTCCCCAAGACGACGGGCGTTGCGGAAATCAAATGCCGTCCCGGCAACGCGGCGGATTTCTCCGGTGGGTAGCATGGTGATTTCATCCACCGGGGTGATGAAGTCGGCGTCGATCTTGAGCTGCTGATCGTGGATCAGGTGCTGATGCCCGCGCAGGTTGTAATGGCTGTGATTGACCAGATTGACCAGCGTCGGCTTGTCCGTCTGCGCCTCAAAGCTCAGCGTCATCACGTTATCTTCCGTCAGGCCGATGCGGTGGCTAACCTGCAGATTGCCCGGATAACCTTCCTCACCATCGATAGAGGTACGGCTGAAAATAATGCCGTCGCCGTCTTCCTGTGCCTGCCAGACATACTTGTCAAAACCCCGACGTCCGCCGTGCAGGTGTTGTCCGGTAGGGAGTTCATTGGTGGCCAGAATATATTCCTGACCGTCGATGCTGAAACGACCACCGGCAATACGGTTGGCGCAGCGCCCGGCTATCGCGCCGAAGAACGGATGCCCGGCCTGATAAGCCGCCAAATTGTCGAACCCCATCACGACATCTTCCGCATGCCCATGGCGATCCGGCACCCAAAGCTCGGTAATAATGCAACCGTAATCGGTCATGCACAGCCGCATTCCGTTGGCATTGGTCAGCGTGAAAAGGGAAACGGCCTGCCCTTGATGTTCGCCAAAATGCTGGCGTTGAATGGTTGTCATAATCGATGCCCTATGGTTAGCGCGGCAGCTTGCCGCGCAACGGTTGCTTAAAACTGAGCGGCTTTCCCCTGGCTGCCAAACAGCCTGATTTTTTCGGCGACCTTGGCCTGCATCACATCACGGCCATGCCCGAGGGACACCGCCAAGACAAACTCGTGCGGATCTTTGTCGAGCACTTCAGCCATCCCCTGGGTGAAGGCCTGCCGCAGTTCGGTGTCCACGTTCACCTTGGCGACCCCCAGTGAGACCGCCTTACGGATCTGATCGTCCGGTACGCCGGAGCCGCCGTGCAGCACAATCGGCTTTTTGACGATCTCGCGGATCTCTTGCAGGCGCTCGAACGCCAGCTTGGGCTCCTGCTTGTAGAGGCCATGAGCGGTGCCGATGGACACCGCCAGATAATCCACCGTGGTCGATTGAGCAAACTGCAGCGCTTCGTCACTGCTGGTGATCAGGGCGTCTTTTTCGTCGACCGAAATATCATCTTCGGTGCCGCCGATCTTGCCGATCTCACCTTCGACCCCAATGTTCAGCACGTGGGCAACGTCCGCCACGGCACGGGTGATCCGCACGTTTTCGTCAAATGACAGGTGAGAGCCGTCAAACATCACCGACTGGAACCCGGCCTGCACCGCCTGCATGGTCTGAACGAAGCTGCGGCTGTGATCCAGGTGGATGCACACCGGTACCGTGATATCGTGCATAAAGGCATCGATCATCGCCTTCATGGGCTCCAGCCCCATCACGCTAATCACTTTCTGCCCCACCTGGATCATGATCGGGGCCTGCTCCTGTTCGGCTGCCAGCAAAATGGCGCGAATGGTTTCGGCGTTGTGTGCGCTGAACGCGCCGATGGCATAGCCGTTTTCCCATGCATGTTGGATCATGGTGTTACCAGATAAATAAGGCATTTCTTCTCCCCTCTGCGCGCTGAATAGCAACCGCAATTACGTTAAGTGTTACGCGTGATTCGCTCTGCCCGAAGCAGCCCGAACCTGTTCCAAAATGGCACTCCAATCCTGACGCCCACGTCCGCTGGCCCGCGCCTGGCTGTAAACCTCGCGTGAGGCTGCGCCCATCGGCATGGCAACGTGCAACTGATTGGCCACATCGAGCGCTATGCCCAAATCCTTGTGCGCCAGATCGATCATGAACGCCGGGCTGAGATCGCCCTTCAGCACCTTGTTTGGCCAGGTGGTGGTGAAATGCCCCTTGCCTGCCGGTGTGCCGCTCATGACTTGCAGCGCGACATTAAACGACAGCCCTAGCGCCTCGCACAGCACCGCAGCCTCGGCAGACAGCGCGTTGAGCGCGATGCTCATGTAGTTGTTGATCAGCTTCACGCGGATCCCCATGCCTGGCCCACCGGCGTTGATCAGCTCCGAGCCCATCGCCATCAGCACGGGCGTCGCACGCTCCACCTGCTCGGCAGTACCACCCGCCAGGATCAACAACGTACCAGCCTGAGCATGGTCTGAAGTCCGCCCGACCGGGGCATCCATCAGGCTAAAGCCCCGTGCCTGCATTTGGGCAATCAGCCGATCCGTTTGCAGCGGGTGGATGGTGGACATATCCATCACCAATGCCGCAGGCGATAAGGTGCAGCACACCCCCTCGGCACCAAATAGCACCTCATGCACCAATTCGCCGTTAGGCAACATGGTGATGACGAACTCCGCATCCTGTACCGCCTGCGCTGGGCTGGCTGCCGCTTTGGCCCCCTGAGCGACCAAGGCGCTGACCGCCGCCGGGCTGATATCAAAAACGTTCAGCCGGTGCCCCTGCTTGATCAGGTTGCTGGCCATCGGCGCGCCCATTTGCCCTAACCCGATAAATGCGATCTGTGCCATGGTTCTCTCCTGTTGGTTACCCTTGTCATCTCTGTGTCATTTCACCGACCACAAATCAGATCATTTTTGTCTGTTTTTGATCGTATTTGTAATTTATGGTCAAAAAATTGACAGCCGTCACTCTTTTAACATTTGAGTGAATTAAAATGGTGGCAGCGTGATCGGCAGCCACTTTTTGCTGAAAACCGTTCGCTTACCACAGATCAACATCCAGGGATCCAGACCATGACTCGAATCGCATGCGTAGGCATTGCAGTGCAAGACCGTCTGTATTACGTAGAGAAACTGCCTGAGGGCGGGGGGAAATATGTTGCCACCGACTACCGCGAAATTGGCGGAGGCCCGGCGGCAACGGCTGCGGTGGCCGCAGCCAGGCTAGGTGCAGAAGTGGATTTCATTGGCCGGGTCGGCGACGATGCTACTGGGCAAACGCTGTTGGCCGAGCTGGGCAGCTATGGCGTGAATGTCAGACATGCGCGCCGTTGCCCACAGGCGCGCTCATCGCAATCGGCTGTGCTGGTGGACGCCCAGGGTGAGCGCATGATCATCAACCATCCCAGCCCAGATTTACCCGAGGATGCCGAATGGCTGCATGACATCGACTTTAGCCAGTACGACGTGGTGTTGGCGGACGTGCGTTGGCATCAAGGGGCATTGACCGCCTTCACCTTGGCCCGGCGCGCGGGTGTCACTACTCTGTTGGACGCCGATGTCACACCGCAGGATATCCGCCCGCTGGTTGCTTTGGCCGACCATGCCGCCTTCTCCGAACCGGGTTTGCTGCGGATGACGGGAAAAACGCATATCGAGCAGGGATTGCGTGCGGCAGAAAATGACAAAAACGGACAAGTTTATGTCACTCAGGGTAAACATGGCTGTTTCTGGCTGGAAAACGCTCAGCTGAAACATCAGCCAGGCTTTCCGGTTGAGGTGGTGGATACCACGGGAGCTGGCGACGTTTTTCACGGTGCACTGGCGGTAGCTCTGGGTTCACAATCCGATATAGCTCAGGCGGTGCGTTATGCCAATGCAGTTGCCGCATTGAAGTGTACCCGTCCTGGCGGGCGCGCTGGCATTCCCAACTGTGATCAAACTGACTCTTTCCTGGCCAGTTTTGTATAATATGGTTGGCCGATGACAATATTAAGGGAGTGGAGCATGAGTCTGACTGAACTTACCGGCAACCCACGCCACGATCAGCTGATCCAGTTGATCGCCAAGCGCGGCTATATGAACATCGACGAGCTGGCGCAATTGCTGGAAGTGTCAACGCAGACGGTCAGGCGCGATATCCGCAAACTGAGCGAGCAGGGGCTGATTAGCCGCCATCATGGGGGGGCGGGTCGTGCCTCTAGCGTGGTCAACACGGCCTTTGAGCAACGGGAACTCTCTTACACGCAAGAGAAGATAGCCATTGCGGAAGCCATTGCCGATTACATCCCCGATCGTTCCACCATTTTTATCACCATCGGCACCACCGTTGAGCATGTTGCCCGAGCGCTGATGAACCACAGCCACCTGCGCATCATTACCAACAGCCTGCGGGTGGCACATATCCTGTATAAAAACACCGAGTTCGAAGTGATGGTGCCGGGCGGTACGCTGCGGCCCAATAACGGCGGTATCATCGGCCCCAGCGCCGTAAGCTTTGTGGAAGGCTTTCGCGCCGACTATCTGATCACCAGCGTAGGGGCAATCGAAGCCAACGGCGATCTGCTGGAATTTGACGTGAATGAATCCAGCGTGGTGAAAGCGATGATGGCACATTCGCGTCATATTCTGCTGGCTGCGGACCACACCAAGTTCCATGCTTCGGCGGCAGTAGAAATCGGCAATACCCGACAGGCGACCGCGTTATTTACCGACCTACCTCCCCCCTCTGCAATGGGATCGGTGTTACAGCAGCAGCAAGTGGAACTGGTCGTTATTCCCACCAGCAGCGAAGAACCCACGCTCTGATCTACGCTGGTAAACCTGCTGATTTTCCTGCCGTTCGTCAATGCACGCAGAACGTTACTATGCGTGCATTAATTACCCATTTGACGCTGCCAATATTCCCTGCAAATAGTTGCCATTATCGCCAATATATCCCGCCATTTCCTGTTGCTCATTACGGTTAAATAATCGCGTAAAAATCGGGTAATTATGCCCAATCATCAAACCTGATATCACTAGAAAAATCTTACGATATGAACATTGAGGGTTGTCTCAGAATGTCAGTGTGTTAGGGTATAGGGCACTCTTATTTTCTATTAGGACAATTTTAGCGTTTAATAATAAACCAAAGGAAACAGCGAATTGCATGGCAATTAAACTAGAAGTTAAAAATTTATATAAGATATTTGGTGAGCACCCGGAACGCGCATTTAAGCTGATAAACAAAGGTTTGACGAAAGACCAGCTGTTGGAAAAAACGGGGTTATCACTTGGCGTCAAGAACGCCTCTCTGGCCATTGAAGAAGGCGAGATATTTGTCATCATGGGGCTTTCCGGTTCCGGTAAATCCACCTTGGTACGCCTTCTCAATCGTCTGATAGAACCCACCCGCGGTGAGGTGCTGATTGACGGCGAGGATATATCAAAAATATCCGATACCGCGCTACGCACCGTACGGCGTAATAAGATCAGCATGGTGTTCCAGTCATTCGCCTTAATGCCACATATGAACGTATTAAATAATACCGCGTTCGGCATGGAATTAGCGGGTATTCCTTTACAGGAACGCCAGGAAAAAGCGCTGGACGCGTTGCGTCAGGTTGGGCTGGAAAATTATGCCAATGCTTATCCCGATGAACTGTCCGGTGGTATGCGCCAGCGTGTCGGCTTAGCCCGCGCCATGGCTAACGATCCGGATATATTGTTAATGGATGAAGCCTTCTCTGCGCTGGACCCATTAATTCGTGCCGAGATGCAGGATGAACTCGTCAAATTACAGGCGAAACATCAGCGCACCATCGTCTTTATTTCCCACGATCTGGATGAAGCGATGCGTATTGGCGACCGCATTGCCATTATGCAGGGCGGCGAAGTGATCCAGGTGGGGACCCCGGATGAAATATTAAATAATCCGGCCAACGATTATGTGCGCACCTTCTTCCGCGGCGTCGATATCAGCCACGTTTTCAGTGCCAAAGATATCGCCAAACGTCGCCCGGTGACCCTGATCCGTAAGACCCCCGGTTTTGGTCCGCGCTCTGCGTTGCAGATCCTGCGTGATGAAGACCGTGACTATGGCTACGTCCTCGAACGCGAGAAATTTATCGGCGTGGTATCGATAGACTCCCTCAAGCAGGCGCTGGCGGCTAAACAGACGCTGGACGACGCCTTGCTGGATGCCCCACTGCCCGTTCCGGCCGATATGCCGCTGAGCGAGCTGATTTCACTGGTAGCACAGGCCCCTTGCGCCGTGCCGGTGGTCGGGGAAGAGAACAACTATATCGGTATTATTTCCAAAGGCATGCTGCTGCAGGCTTTAGATAAAGAGGGCCCTACGAATGAGTGATAATCAGGATCCATGGGCAACGGCTGCCACATCCCCTAACGACGCCCCGGCAACCCTGGCTGCCACCAGCAGCGATCCCTGGGCAACCGGCGCACCGGCAGACAGCGTGCCCCATGATGCCGCTAATCAGGCCGCATCAAGCGCTGACTGGCTTAACAGCGCCCCAGTGGAGCCCGAGCACTTTAGCCTGCTGGATCCGTTCCACAAGGCTTGGGTGCCGTTTGACAGCTGGGTCACTCACGCCATTGATTGGCTGGTGCTGCACTTCCGTCCGCTGTTCCAGGGCATTCGCGTGCCGGTGGATTTCATCCTCAGCGGTTTCCAGCAGTTTTTGCTGGGTATGCCTGCTCCCGTCGCCATTTTGCTGTTCTCGCTGATCGCCTGGCAGATATCCAGCCTCGGCATGGGGGCAGCCACGCTGCTGTCGTTAGTCGCCATCGGCGCTATCGGGGCCTGGTCACAGGCGATGGTCACGCTGGCGCTGGTGCTCACCGCCCTGTTCTTCTGCATCTTGATCGGTCTGCCATTGGGCATATGGTTGGCCCGCAGCAAACATGCCGCCAAGGTGATCCGGCCACTGCTTGATGCCATGCAGACCACGCCAGCCTTCGTCTATCTGGTGCCGATCGTCATGCTGTTCGGTATCGGTAACGTGCCGGGGGTGGTGGTAACAATCATCTTCGCCCTGCCGCCCATCGTACGTCTGACGATCCTGGGCATCAAACAGGTGCCGGAAGATCTGATCGAAGCCGCCGAATCCTTCGGCTCCAGCCCGCGCCAGTTGCTGTTTAAAGTGCAATTGCCGCTGGCCATGCCAACCATCATGGCCGGTGTTAACCAGACGCTGATGCTGGCATTGTCGATGGTGGTTATCGCCTCGATGATCGCCGTGGGCGGTCTGGGCCAGATGGTGCTGCGTGGCATCGGCCGCCTGGATATGGGGCTGGCCGCCGTGGGTGGTGTCGGTATCGTTATTCTGGCCATTATTCTCGATCGCCTCACCCAGTCACTGGGGCGCGATCGCCGCAGTAAAGGGCTAGGCCGCTGGTATACCCACGGCCCAATCGGGTTGATCGCTCGCCCGTTTATCAAAAAAGCCTGATTGTACTTCCCGCCAACGGCTTTCTGCCCTGGCGGGCTATCTCCAAACAACATCAATAACAGAGGAAAAACTATGCGCACTACAGGGATCTGGGCGATTGCCCTTACCACACTGCTTGGTTCACAGGTTGCTTCCGCTGCTGATTTGCCAGGAAAAGGTATTTCGGTACAACCGATACAGAGCACCATCTCCGAGGAAACCTTCCAGACGCTGCTGGTCAGCAGGGCACTGGAAAAGCTTGGTTATGACGTGAAAGAACCGCGTGAGGTGGACTACAACGTAGCCTACACTTCCATCGCTTCCGGCGATGCCACCTTCCTGGCGGTAAACTGGAATCCGCTGCATGCCGATCAGTATCAGGCAGCCGGTGGCGATAACAAATTCTACCGCGAAGGGATTTACGTCAACGGTGCCGCACAAGGCTATCTGATCGACAAAAAGACCGCCGACCAATATCACATCACCAACCTTGAGCAGCTAAAGGACCCTAAAATTGCCAAACTGTTTGATACCAACGGTGATGGCAAGGCAGACTTGACCGGTTGCACGCCAGGTTGGGGCTGTGAGGCAGCAATCAATCACCATATCGACGCCTACGGTTTGAGCAAAACGGTGGAACACAATCAAGGCAACTATGCTGCCATGATCGCCGATACCATCACCCGTTTCAAAGAAGGTAAACCGGTGCTGTATTACACCTGGACGCCTTACTGGGTCAGCGATGTGTTGGTGCCTGGACGCGACGTTGTCTGGCTACAAGTCCCGTTCTCTTCCCTGCCGTTCGAGCAGAAAAACGTGGATACCAAACTGCCAAACGGAGCCAACTATGGCTTCCCAGTCAGTACCATGCGTATTGCCGCCAATAAGCAATGGGCTGAAGCCAATCCCGCAGCCGCCAAGCTGTTCGCCATCATGAAACTGCCGCTTGCCGACATCAACGCGCAAAACCTGCGGATGCATTCAGGCCAGTCCTCCGAAGCCGATATCCAAAACCATGTCAATGGCTGGATCAAGGCTCACCAGGCCACGTTTGACGGCTGGGTGAAAACCGCAGCTGAAGCAGCCGCCAAGTCATAACAGCCCTCACCCCAACCCTCTCCCACAGGGAGAGGGAGCTGTTAGCCCCTGCTCTTTTGCCAAAAAAAGATAATCTCAGCAAACCCGATTGCCCTCTCCTACAAAGTACATCACCGAATTTTCAAACCCACTCGATCGGTTCCCTCTCTCTATGGGAGAGGGAGCTGTTAGCTCCTGCTCTTTTGCCCAAAAAGGGATAATCTCAGCAAACCCGATTGTCCTCTCCTCCAAAGTACATCACCGAATTTTCAAACCCACTCGATCGGTTCCCTCTCTCTATGGGAGAGGGAGCTGTTAGCTCCTGCTCTTTTGCCCAAAAAGGGATAATCTCAGCAAACTCGATTGTCCTCTCCTCCAAAGTACATCACCGAATTTTCAAACCCACTCGATCGGTTCCCTCTCTCTATGGGAGAGGGAGCTGTTAGCTCCTACTCTTTTGCCCAAAAAGGGATAATCTCAGCAAACTCGATTGTCCTCTCCTCCAAAGTACATCACCGAATTTTCAAACCCACTCGATCGGTTCCCTCTCCCTGTGGGAGAGGGTTAGGGTGAGGGGGCACGTTTTCTTTGCTTAACTGACCGAGATCCTTCATGCGGCATACTGATAAAAATTATACATTGCCTTAACATTCCGTTGTGTCTGATACTTTGATCACAAATTTCCATTATTGAAGACCTATGAACCAACCAACCGAACACCCGGGCCTTAGCCCTGCACTGACACTGTTAATCGCGATGGCTACCGGCCTGGCGGTTGCCAGCAACTACTACGCCCAGCCGCTGCTGGAAACCATTGCACAAAACTTTAATCTATCGGTTAACCAAGCCGGATTTATCGTCACCGCTGCCCAGCTAGGCTATGCGGTTGGCCTGCTGTTTCTGGTGCCATTGGGCGATATGTTTGAACGCCGCGGGCTGATCGTCTTTATGACGCTGTTAGCCGCCGGAGGCATGCTGATCACCGCGTCCTCCAGCACCTTATCGATGATGATCCTCGGTACGGCTCTCACCGGTCTGTTCTCGGTGGTGGCCCAGCTTTTAGTGCCACTCGCCGCCACTTTGGCGCACCCGGCAAAACGCGGTAAAACCGTCGGTGTGATCATGAGCGGCCTGCTGCTCGGCATTCTGCTGGCACGTACCGTCGCCGGCGCTTTGGCGACCCTCGGCGGCTGGCGTACCATCTACTGGGTGGCCAGCGTATTGATGATCCTGATGGCCCTGCTGCTGTGGCGCGCCTTGCCACGCTATAAGCTGCATTCCGGCCTGAATTACCCGCAGTTGCTGAAATCCATCTTTTCCCTGTTCTGCTTCACCCCGTTGCTGCGTACCCGCGCGATCATTGGCGCTTTGTCGTTCGCCAACTTCAGCGTGCTGTGGACCTCAATGGCTTTCCTGCTGGCTTCCCCACCTTTCAGCTACTCCGAAGGCGTAATTGGGCTATTTGGCCTGGTGGGTGCTGCTGGCGCACTGGCTGCCTCACGCGCCGGTCATCTGGCCGATAAGGGCAAAGCAGAGCTAACCACCAGCGTCGGGCTGGTACTGCTGTTGCTGTCCTGGATCCCAATTGCGTTGGCGCCGTACTCTCTCTGGGCGCTGATTATCGGCATTCTGGTGCTGGATCTGGCGGTGCAGGGGGTGCATGTCACCAACCAAAGCGTGATTTACCGCATCATGCCGGAGGCGCGTAATCGCCTGACCGCCGGTTACATGACCAGCTATTTTATTGGGGGTGCCGTGGGGTCGGTGCTTTCCGCTGCCGCTTATCAACATGCTGGTTGGAACGGCGTAGCGGCGATTGGTGGCGTATTGTGCGTGCTGAATCTGCTGACCTGGTGGCGTGGCAAGCGCCATGACCCGCAAGGGCCAGCCATCAGCTAGTTAGCAAGAAAATAATAACCCTTGAAATTTATTAGGCCGCAGGGTGTAAAAATTACTTACACTCTGGTAATATTGTCGCGGTAAATTATTGGCGACCTATACACCCTGCGCCCCGGACCTCCATGAACGACCTTACTCACGTAAGATTTCTTTCTATCCCCCCGCAGGATGCCGTAGTTCTCCGCCCAATTGCATAAACAAACCTTACCTATCTCAGCCTGCGGAACGGCAGAATTTGTGCCTTCAATCACAAGACCTTAGGGTCTGTGGCGTTAAGCATTTACAAACAACTTACAAATGACACGAATTGCTAAATTATTCCCCTTGCTGAAGATTTACATTATTAATCACTATCGTTACTATACCGAACGAAATTAATGAGGCACTAAATTATGGAAAGCTCGTTTACCCCCATAGAGCAAATGCTGAATTTCCGCGCCAAACGTCAGAAAGACTTCCCATACCAGGAAATCCTGCTGACCCGCCTGTGCATGCATATGCAAGGCAAGCTGTTGGAAAATCGCAATAAAATGCTGAAAGCACAGGGAATTAACGAAACCTTGTTTATGGCTCTCATTACGCTGGATGCGCAGGAAAACCACAGTATTCAGCCTTCTGAGCTAAGCTCAGCCCTGGGTTCGTCACGCACCAATGCTACCCGCATTGCCGATGAACTAGAGAAACGCGGGTGGATCGAGCGCCGGGAAAGCGATCACGATCGCCGCTGCCTGCATCTGCATATGACCCAGGCTGGGGAAGCGTTTCTCGAACAATTGCTGCCACCGCAGCATAAATGTCTGCACTTTCTGTGGTCTACGCTGAACGACGAGGAGCAGCAGCAGCTTGAAATGCTGACGCGCAAATTGTTGACCCGTTTGGATCAGATGGAAGTTTCAGAACAGTTATCTCAATAATTCCTGTTCAGGTAATCATTTTATGCGATCCCCGTTAAACTGGAGATTCACCCCGCTGTTCGCCGTTCTGTTGCTGGCGGGGTGCGCATCTACCGATAATATTGCCCCGCAATCCAAGATGATGGATCCGCAACAGCTGCAGCTTGCCCAGCCGAAAGTCAGCTCGCTGGCCATCAGCCCGCAATGGTGGCGCACGCTTAACGATCCCCAGCTTGATAGCCTGATGACCCAGACGCTGCAAAACTCGCCTTCGCTGCAACAGGCGAGCGCTCGCGTGCGTGAAGCCCAAAGCGTGGCGGGGGAAGCCAGTGCTGCCAACGGCCCTAATCTGGATCTGAATGCCAGCATCAACCGTCAGCGTCTGGCGCAAAACACCAACCTGGGCTTTGGCTATCTGCCCAACCCGGTGTATGAGTCCACCAACTCGCTGGGTTTGAATCTGGCTTATGAGTTTGACTGGTGGGGCAAATATCGCAATCAGGTCAATGCGGCAAAAGCGCAGATCGATGCCGCTCGTGCCGAGCAGGCACAAGCCGCTCTGACGCTAACCAGTTCGGTTGCCTCTGCTTATTACCAGTTACAGGCGAATTACGCGCTGGAAAATGTGCTGCAACAAGAGGTGGATAACAATCAACGCCTGGCCGACCTGCGCCAAAAGCAATATAAAGCCGGGATCTACGGCGTGGAAATCCCGCAACAGACCCAGGCACAAGCCGACAGTGCCAAGCAGCAGATCATCCAGCTGCAGTCACAGATTGAACAACTGAAACACCAGTTGGCCGCCCTGGCCGGTCTTGGCCCGAATGCGATGCAGTCTCTGCATCCCGTGGCCATGCCAAGCGAAGAACAGTTAGCCCCCAAAGGCGAACTCACCGCGGATTTGCTGGGTAAACGCCCGGATATCGTGGCACAGCGCCAACTGGTGGAGTCCTATAACCAACGGGTCAGTGCGGCACGCAAAGAGTTCTACCCTAGCCTGTCGATCTCGGCCTTTGCTGGCTTGACCACCACCAACGTCGGCGGTACCAGCCCGAATCTGTTTGAAGCCGCCAGCCAGGCGTGGGGCGTGGTTCCAGCCATTTCCCTGCCTATCTTCCATGCCGGTGCGCTACGCAGCAAGCTGGGTGAAGAGTCCGCACTCTACGATCAGGCGGTAGGTTCCTATAACCAAACGCTCGTCAATGCGTTACAGGAAACGGCCGACGCCATCACCATTCAACAGAGCAGTAGCAAGCAGCTGCTGCAGGCAACCTCTGCCTCCCAATCCATGCAGGATGTGTACCGGGTCGCCAACGCCAAATACCAGGCTGGGATTATTGGGCGTGATGAACTGTTGACCAGCCAGACGCAGCTATTACAGCAGCAACAGGCGCAACTGAATGCCAGCAGCAACTTGATGCAGGCGAAGATAGCATTGGTACGCGCGTTGGGGGGTGGCTACCAGGCCCCGGCGGCAGCGGAACCTAAAGCATAATTTTAGAGCGTGGAGAATACCATGAGTGCAAGCGCGGAAACTCAAACCCCGCAGCAACCGGCTGGCAAAAAACGGCAGCGTAAATTCTGGCTGCTGCTGTTGACGTTTATTTTTGTGATTATTGGGGTGGCCTATTTAGTCTATTGGTTCCTGGTGCTGCGTCATCACCAAGAAACTGACGATGCCTACGTGGCCGGTAATCAGGTGCAGATCATGGCCCAGGTTTCCGGTAGCGTGAACAGCGTTACCTTTGATAACACCGACTTTGTCCGCAAAGGCGATGTGTTGTTAACACTGGATCCCACCGACGCCGAACAGGCGTTTGAGCGGGCCAAAACCGCGCTGGCCAACAGCGTGCGCCAAACGCATCAGTTGGTGATCAACGGTAAGCAGTATCAGGCTAACATTGCGCTGCGCAAATCCGAGCTGAGCAAGGTAGAAAACGATCTCAAGCGTCGTATCGTGCTGGGCAACGCCGATGCGATTGGCCGCGAAGAGCTGCAACATGCGCGTGACGCGGTAGACAATGCCAAAGCGGCACTGGAAGTCGCAGTCCAGCAATACAATGCCAATCAGGCGATGGTGCTGAATACCCCGTTGGATAAACAACCTGCCGTGCTGCAAGCCGCCGCACAGATGCGCGACGCCTGGATGGCGCTGCAGCGTACCCGCATCGTCAGCCCAATCACCGGCTTCGTTTCACGCCGCAGCGTGCAAGTGGGGGCGCAGATCTCCCCAGGGATGCCTCTGATGGCCGTAGTAGCACCGGATCATGTCTGGGTGGATGCCAACTTTAAAGAAACGCAGATCGCCAATATGCGTATCGGCCAAGAGGCTACCGTAGTGAGTGACCTATACGGTAGCGACGTGGTGTTCAAAGGCAAGGTCGTGGGTATCGATATGGGCACCGGCAGCGCGTTCTCACTGCTGCCTGCACAGAACGCTACCGGCAACTGGATCAAAGTGGTGCAGCGTTTACCCGTGCGTATCGAACTGGACGCACAACAGGTTGCTGAGCATCCTCTGCGTATCGGCCTTTCTACGCTGGTCAAAGTCGATACCACCAATCTGGACGGCCTGGTGCTCTCCGATACGGTACGTCAAAAACCGCTGTTTGAAACCAGCGCGCTGACGCTGGATCTGGCGCCGGTGAATCAGATGATCGCCGATGTGATCCATGCAAACGCCGGTTAAGCGAGCGGGAGGCTACCTTGGCACAGAAACCGCTTGAAGGTGCCCAGCTCGCCTGGATGACGGTCGCGCTCGCCATGGCGACCTTTATGCAGGTGCTGGACTCCACCATTGCCAACGTGGCGATACCGACCATTTCGGGTAACCTCGGGTCTTCCAACTCGCAGGGGACCTGGGTGATCACCTCGTTTGGGGTGGCCAACGCCATCTCCATTCCGATCACCGGCTGGTTGGCGAAACGCGTGGGTGAAGTTCGCCTGTTCCTGTGGTCCACGGCGCTGTTCGCCCTGGCCTCCTGGCTGTGTGGTATTTCCAACAGTCTGGGCATGCTGATCTTCTTCCGCGTGATCCAGGGCGTGGTGGCAGGGCCGTTGATCCCACTGTCGCAGAGTTTGTTGCTGAATAACTATCCCCCCGCCAAGCGATCGATGGCCCTGGCGCTATGGTCGATGACCGTGATCGTCGCGCCGATTTTCGGGCCTATCCTTGGCGGCTATATCAGCGATAACTATCACTGGGGCTGGATCTTCTTCATCAATATCCCGATTGGGCTGTTCGTGATCCTGGTTGCGATGTCGACGTTGAAAGGCCGGGAAACCAAAACCGAGATCAAACCGATCGATACCGTCGGGCTGGTGCTGCTGGTGGTGGGTATCGGTGCGCTACAGATTATGCTCGATCAGGGCAAGGAGCTGGACTGGTTCAACTCGACCGAGATCATTGTCCTGACCGTCGTGGCCGTGGTGGCGTTAGTGTTCCTGGTGGTGTGGGAGCTGACGGACGATCACCCGGTGGTGGATCTGTCGCTGTTCAAATCGCGCAACTTTACCATCGGCTGTCTGTGTATCAGCCTGGCTTACATGCTGTATTTCGGGGCGATCGTGCTGTTGCCACAGTTGCTACAGGAGGTATATGGCTACACCGCCACCTGGGCCGGCTTGGCGTCTGCGCCGATCGGGTTGCTGCCGGTGATCTTGTCACCGATTATCGGCCGCTTCGGTAACCGGCTGGATATGCGCCGTTTGGTCACCTTCAGCTTCATCATGTATGCCGTGTGCTTCTACTGGCGCGCCTACACGTTTGAACCGGGGATGGATTTTGGCGCTTCCGCCTGGCCGCAGTTCTTCCAGGGTTTTGCCATCGCCTGCTTCTTTATGCCGCTGACGACCATTACCCTGTCTGGGTTGCCGCCGGAGCGCATAGCGGCAGCATCGAGCCTGTCGAACTTTACCCGTACCTTGGCGGGTTCTATCGGCACCTCGATCACCACCACGCTGTGGACCAGCAGGGAGGCGATGCACCACTCGCACCTGACCGAGTTTGTGAATCCGTTCAACCCACAGTCGCAGGAGATGTACAGCAAACTGGAGCAGCTAGGCATGAGTAAACAGCAGGCTTCGGCGTATATCGCCAACGAGATCACCGCGCAGGGGCTGATCATCTCGGCCAACGAGATATTCTGGCTATCTGCAGGGGTGTTCCTGATATTGCTGGCGCTAGTCTGGTTCGCCAAACCACCGTTCAGTTCCGGCGGCGGCGGGGGCGGAGCCCACTGATCGAGTCACGCCCATAAACTCCAATGGAAGTGGCTAAAAATCTGCTGTGATATGGGGCGGTTCAAAGATGGACCGCCTCATAGAATTGAATAATGCTTTCCCCATCGACCTGATTTTGTGGATTTTGGGTACATAAAAGACAACAATAATGCCGCAGTGCCAGAATGGATATTAGTTGAATTTATAAACTTTTCTAACAGGGAATCTCTGGGCTAAAAGCATGATAAAACAAACACTGATCGCAGCAATGAGCCTTGGTATGGTTGGTTGTGCTGGCATGAAAATACCTGCCTACACAGAAGTCAAAGCAAGTCCGTATTATGATGAATGCCGCGAGTTCGCCGCCGATGTGTATAACAATGATGGGTACAGCAAACTCGTCAATGACACAGTACTACGCATGAACGAGCAAAAAGCTCAGGCTATCGTGTCTGGATGTGTGGTCTCTATGGGAAAAAACAGTCTAGAAGAAGCCAAACTTGATATGAAACAAAAGGCCGTCACTTACGGAATCATCAGTGCTGCTTGCGACACCCCTTCGTGCCAGGCTGATACGGAACAACAGCTGAAAGCTTTTACCCTTGGCAGCTTTTATGCGACACAAAAGAAGTTTCCTGAGAAAAAGAAAGTTGAGAAAGCTGATTTTTAAGAGTGAGCCAGATTATCGATCGTCAGTGCGCTCATTTTAGTCTTATCCCTTCTCATTGTTATTTTGCCCAATCCTCCAGCATCAGGTCCGTTACCCGTTCAAACTTCCGCGTATTATTGGTCACCAGAATCGCACCGGTCGCAATGGCATGACCAGCGATCGCACTTGTCCCTGTAAACCCTATACTGAGAAACCGCTAGTACGGCAGGTTTCTGTACGTATGTTGTAGCGAACAAGGATATGCCTAGATGAATACGAATAAGGGGGAGCTTTTTGAGCATAGTAGTCAGCCGGTTTTTCTACTGACTCTGATAGATCAAAGCCCTGGCTTTGCGGCCAGGGCTTTGTCATTAATCGGATTTTATATAGCCTAAAGCATTACGCCTGGTTCTGGCGCCACCAATCGGCCAACAGAATACCGGTTGCTACCGAGACGTTCAGGCTTTCTACTTTGCCAGTCCCGCCGATAGACACGCTCATATCACCCTGTTGCCAAGCGCTGTCACTCAGGCCATCACGTTCCTGGCCCAATACCAGCACCATCTTGGTTGGCAGTTTAGCCTGCGCCAACGGCGTGCCTTTATGGCTGGACGTGGTGACGATGGTATAACCTGCTTTGCGGAATGTATCCAGCACGGACAGGAAGTCATCGGCATTGATTGCCTTGATGTGTTCCGCCCCACCTTCAGCCGTACGCACTGCTGCACCAGACTCCAGCACCGCTGGATCCTGAAGTAATACGCCGTTCACGCCAAAGTGAGCACAAGAACGAACGATCGCCCCTAGGTTGTGTGGGTTGCCCACTTCTTCCAGTGCCAGCACGCAATCTTTGGCCGGTGCGTTCTGCAGGTAAGCCTGCGCATCCAGACCTTGACGCTTTTTAATCAGGAAGCACACGCCGCCGTGATGTTCGGTACCGGACGCTTTGGCCAGTTCCTCTTCATCCACCACATGGTAAGCCTTGCGGTTAGCCGCCATCCAGCGCAGTGCCTCACGGAAACGTGGGGTTACTGATTGCACAAACCAGGCACGGACGATGGCATCTGGACGGCTGGCGAACAGAGCTTTACAGGCGTTCTCGCCGTAAACACGGGTTTCTTCCGCACGTTGGCGGCGCAGCTGCTCAGGGTCGATAAAGCTTTTGCCACTGATGCCACCATGATCGAACGCCGGTTCTTCTTGCGGAGCACGAGACACGGTTTTCCACGGTGATTCATAACCACCGCTGTCTTCGGTACGCGCCGGACGACGAGGACGATCGCTTTCACTGCTGCTGCGACGGGGATCGGCACCCCGACGGTCACCACCGCGCGCCTTATCCTGACCGGCACGGCCAGAGCGTGCATTGTCAGCCGGGCGGCCTTTGCCGTCAGGTCGTTTATTCTTGTTACGGTTGTCGCCGCTATCGTCGTCACTACGGACGAACATCACTTTAACCTTACCGTTCTTGCCACTAAATGAATCGTTCATTGTCTTCTCCACCAACGCGCAGGGCGCGAAGATTACCTGATGTTGGTGCGCTAAGCCACCAACTTGCGCTAAAAGCTGGCATCTATCAAATTCATCGAACAAATCACTTGGTCGAATGCCGCGCTTTTACCGATAATAAGCAACATTAAAAATACATATTCGCAGCTCATTGTGCTGCGTCAGCCCCAGAGGTAATCATGAATACAGTTTGTGCAGCTTGTAATGCCACCAACCGCGTGCCGGAAGAACGTCTGGCGGACGGCGCTAAATGTGGCCGCTGCGGCCATGAATTGTTCGACGGTGAAGTGATTAACGCCACCGCCGCCACGTTGGACCAGCTCCTGCAAGACGACTTGCCGATCGTGGTCGATTTCTGGGCCCCGTGGTGTGGCCCGTGCCGCAGCTTCGCGCCGATCTTTGAAGATGTGGCACAGGAGCGCGCTGGCAAGGTGCGTTTCGTGAAGGTCAACACCGAAGCCGAACCCGAGTTGAGCGCACGCTTCCGCATTCGCAGCATCCCTACCATCATGGTGTTCCGTGAAGGCAAGATGGTCGATATGCTCAACGGCGCGATGCCGAAAGCGCCGTTCGATAACTGGCTTAACGAGCTAGTTTAACGCAAAAGCGCTTACTATGCCGCCAGTTGTTGTCGGCATCCCATCACCCAGAAAGCCCGTGCGCCTCTCCCGCCGGGCTTTTTTCTGCGCTACAATGGCGGTTTTTCAGGATAGTTATGACTGACAACGCCGTACTTCGTCTACGCCAAGACCGTTTAGACCGCGCCACCCGACCGTTTCTGGCCAGAGGTAGCCGCGCCGTGCGCTGTCAGGGTTGTTTGCTACCGCAGCAAAACTGCCTGTGTGCCACCATCAAACCGCTGCAGGCCAACAGCCGCTTTTGCCTGATCATGTTCGGGGCAGAGCCGTTAAAGCCCAGCAATACCGGCCGCCTGATCGCCGATATCCTGCCTGATACCCTGGCGTTTACCTGGTCACGCACCGAAGTCGATCCGGGCCTGCTGGCTACCATCAACGATCCCACTCGTCAGCCCTACGTGGTATTCCCGGCCTCTTATGCTGATGCGGATCGCCTGGTGGTTAGCAGCCTGCCCGCAGGTGGCAAGCCGCCTTTATTTATCATGCTCGACGGTACCTGGTCCGAAGCGCGCAAAATGTTCCGTAAAAGTCCCTATCTGAATCAGTTCCCGGTCTTTTCACTGAACGTGTTGGCCTCATCAGACTATTTGCTACGTATTGCCAGCCGCCCTGAACAGCACTGTACGGCAGAAGTCGCTGCCGCCCTGCTGCAACAGGCGGGGGATGAACAGGCCGCGACCGGGCTGAGCCAACATTTCAATTACTTCCGTGAACAGTATCTGGCGGGGAAACCTCACCGCCCAGAGGCACCGGTCACAGCAAATCAGCCACAAAGCGCCTAGAATCAGACGATAATTTGCCTTTTTCAGGCAAACCGGTCAGGAGCAGGAGCCGCATATGAGCCAGAGAGGGTTAGAAGCGCTATTACGTCCCAAATCAATTGCCGTGCTCGGCGCTTCGCAACAGCCCGGCCGGGCTGGCTACCTGATGATGCGCAATCTGCTGGCTGGCGGTTTTACCGGCCCTATCCTGCCAGTCACGCCACGCTACAAGGCAGTCTGCGGCGTGATGGCCTATCCCGACGTAGCCAGCCTGCCGCTAACCCCCGATCTGGCCGTGCTGTGTACCAATGCCCAGCGTAACCTGGCACTGATCGAAGCCCTGGGTGAGCGGGGCTGCAAAACTGCCATCGTACTTTCCTCCCCAGTGGAACAATTCGCCGAGCTGAAGGCCACCGCACAACGTTACTCAATGCGCCTGCTGGGGCCAAACAGCCTGGGCTTGCTGGCGCCTTGGCAAGGGATCAACGCCAGCTTTTCGCCGGTCCCCATTCAGAAAGGCAAGCTGGCGTTTATCTCCCAGTCTGCCGCCGTGGCGAATACCATTCTGGACTGGGCGCAACAACGGGAGGTTGGCTTCTCCTACTTCATCGCGTTAGGGGATAGCCTGGATATCGACGTCGACGATCTGCTCGACTTCCTGGCCCGCGACAGCAAAACCAGCGCCATTCTGCTGTATCTGGAAAACATCAACGACGCGCGGCGTTTCCTTTCCGCCTCTCGCAGTGCCTCGCGCAATAAGCCGATCCTGGTGATCAAAAGTGGTCGTAGCCAACAGGCACAGCTACTGCTCAACAGCCAGCAGGGATTGGACGCCGCTTACGATGCTGCCATCCAACGCGCCGGTTTGCTACGTGTACAGGATACTCACGAGCTGTTTTCCGCCGTGGAAACCTTAAGCCATATGCACCCGCTGCGCGGTGAGCGGCTAATGATTATCAGCAACGGTGCAGCCCCCGCAGCCATGGCGCTAGACGAATTACTCTCCCGCAACGGTAAGCTGGCAACGTTGACAGATGAGACTCAGGAGAAGCTGAGCGCAGCGCTGCCGGAGTTTATCCGGCCAGGAAATCCTATCGATCTGCGTGATGATGCAACCCCCAAGCGCTATCTGGCAGCTCTGCAACCGCTGCTCGACAGCCACGACTATGACGCCCTGCTGCTGATCCATGCCCCTAGCGCCGCCTCTCCGGGCACTGAGACCGCCGAACGGTTGATCGAGGCCATCCGCCAGCACCCACGTGGGAAACGCATTACGTTGTTAACCAACTGGTGTGGCGAATACTCCTCTCAGGAGGCCCGCCGCCAATTTACCGAGGCAGGGATCCCAACCTATCGCACGCCAGAAGGCGCGGTCACCGCGTTTATGCATATGGTGGAATACCGCCGTAACCAGAAGCAGCTCAAGGAAACTCCGGCGCTACCGATTGGGCTTACGGCCAATACCGCTGCCGCGCACCAGTTAATCCATCAGGCGTTGGCCGAAGGGGCTAGCCAGTTGGATACCCATGAAGTCCAACCAATTTTGCAGGCTTACGGCCTCAGCACCCTGCCAACCTGGATTGCCAGTGACAGCGCAGAAGCGGTGCACATTGCCGAACAGATTGGCTACCCGGTAGCACTGAAGCTGCGTTCTCCGGATATCTCACATAAATCCGAAGTTCAGGGGGTCATGCTTTATTTACGTACCGCCATCGAGGTGCAGCGGGCGGCGGAAGCGATCCTCGACCGGGTGAAGCGTACTTATCCGCAGGCGCGCATCCACGGTCTGTTAGTGCAAAGCATGGCCAACCGTGCCGGAGCACAGGAATTGCGTATTGCCGTTGAACAGGACGCGACCTTCGGCCCGTTGATAATGCTGGGCGAAGGTGGCATCGAATGGCGCAAGGAAAACCAGGTCGCCGTTGCCCTGCCGCCGCTGAATATGGCGCTGGCGCGTTATCTGGTGTTGCAGGCGGTGAAAGGAGGCAAAATCCGTGGGCGCAGTGCGCTGCGGCCGCTTGATATCCCCGGCTTAAGCCGCCTGTTGGTGCAGGTTTCCAACCTGATCCTCGACTGCCCGGAGATCTCACGCCTCGATATTCATCCGGTATTAGCCTCCGGCAGCGAGTTTACCCTGCTGGACGTTTCCATGCAGTTAACGCCTTTCAGTGGCGATCCACAGGCACGCCTGGCGATCCGCCCTTATCCCCATGAGCTGGAAGAAACCATTGAATTAAAAGACGGTTCTCAATGCCTGTTCCGCCCGATCCTGCCGGAGGATGAACCGGCGCTGAAGCACTTTATCGACCGTGTCACCAAGGAAGATCTCTATTACCGCTACTTTAGTGAGATCAACGAGTTTAGCCACGACGATTTGGCTAACATGACCCAAATCGACTACGATCGAGAAATGGCTTTCGTAGCAGTACGCGATGGCGAAGAGATCATCGGCGTCACGCGCGCCCTGTCAGATCCCGACAACACCGACGCCGAATTCGCCGTGCTGGTGCGTTCCGATCTGAAAGGTCTGGGTCTGGGCCGGCAGCTCTTGATGAAAATGATTAGCTATGCGCGAGCGCAAGGCCTGGCCCGCCTGACAGGCATTACCATGCCTAATAACCGCGGAATGGTCACGCTGGCACAAAAGCTGGGGTTCAAGGTCGATGTGCAAATTGACGAAGGGATTGTCAATTTAACCCTGCCGCTACAGGATGGGGCGACGCCGTGACCGCTGTCGCAATGTAATACGAATCCACTACTTAACGCCAAAACATACGCACAATCGGGGCAACTAGTGGTATTATCGCCCGATTGTTCGAAGCATTTTATTCATGGAAGTGGCGTTCCGGCCATCCAAATATGAGAGAAGAAGCGCACTGTGATGTTGTCAAAATTTAAACGTAGCAAACATCAACAACACCTTGCACAACTGCCCAAACTCCCCCAGACGGTTGCTGATGTCCGTACCCTTTTTACGCCGGCCGATTTCCGTGCAACGCTGCTGGAATCGATCGCTAACGCAACAACCCGTATTTATCTGGTAGCGCTCTATCTGGAGCATGACGATGCGGGCCGCGACATCCTCAATGCGCTCTATCAAGCCAAGCAGCAGCGCCCTGAGCTGGAGATCTGCGTGTTGGTAGACTGGCATCGTGCTCAACGTGGGCGTATCGGTGCGGCAGCGGCCAATACCAATGCCGACTGGTACTGCGCTATGGCTGCACAGCACCCGCAGGTTTCGGTGCCGATTTACGGCGTTCCGGTCAATACTCGCGAAGCGCTGGGCGTACTGCATTTGAAGGGCTTTGTCGTTGACGATACGGTGTTCTACAGCGGTGCCAGCATTAATGATGTCTATCTGCACCAGCATGATAAGTATCGTTACGATCGCTATCAGCTGATCACCAATAATCTGTTGGCGGTGACCCTGTGCGATTACATCAAACAGCATCTGTTAACCGCCGGTGCCGTACAGCGTCTTGATCGTGCTGACAGGCCCAAAAGCCTCGAGATCAAAAACGAAATCCGCCTGTTCCGCTTTGCCCTACGCCGTGCCGCCTATCAATTTCAGGGGAACGCCAGTAATGATGAGCTGGCCGTCACCCCGTTAGTCGGCCTGGGCAAACAGAGCATTCTGAACAAAACGATCCACCACCTGATGTCCAGCACCGATCAGAAACTGACGCTGTGCACGCCTTACTTCAACCTGCCAGCCTTGCTGGTGCGCAATATCATTTATCTGCTGCGCCAAGGGAAACAGGTGGAGATCATCGTGGGTGACAAGACGGCCAATGACTTCTACATTCCTGAAGATCAGCCGTTCAAGATTATCGGCGCGCTGCCTTATCTCTATGAAATCAACCTGCGCCGCTTCCTGAGCCGCCTGCAACGCTATGTTGATACCGGCCAGCTGATTGTGCGCCTGTGGAAAGACGGCGATAACAGCTATCACCTCAAAGGGATGTGGGTCGATGACGAGTGGCAGTTGATCACCGGTAACAACCTCAACCCGCGCGCCTGGCGGCTGGATCTTGAAAACGCCATTCTGTTCCACGATCCCAAGCACGAAATGCAGGAACAGCGGCATAAAGAGTTGGAAACGATCCGTACCCATACCACGGTGGTGGGCCACTATCTCGAATTGCAAAGCATTCAGGAATATCCGGTCAAGGTGCGCAAACTGATCCGTCGTCTGCGTCGGATCCGTATCGATCGCTTGATTAGCCGTATACTGTAAACTCGCTATAATTAACTGCACCACAGCCCGGCAATGCCGGGCTTTTTTGTCCATATTGAGACAGGATGTTTTCACTATGCGCCCACTCCGTCTGCTCATCCTCCTTCCGGTATTGTTGTTCTCCAGTGGCTGTACCCATATGGCCAATGATAGTTGGACCGGCAAAGACAAGGCTCAACACTTTGTCGCTTCCGCTGCATTTGCGGCCGCTGGCGCGGCTTATGGCGATCACCAGAACTGGAATGAGGCACGTAGCCGCAGTTTTGGCCTGCTATTTTCGATTGGCTTGGGCGCAGCGAAAGAACTGTATGACAGTAGAGAAGGCGGTACGGGCTGGAGCTGGAAGGATTTTGCCTGGGATGTGGCAGGGGCTGCGACAGGGTACAGTATTTATCATCTGGCGCGTTGAGGGTCAGTCAATTTGTCAGATCGAGTAATACCCTTCCCCTCACCCTAACCCTCTCCCCCAGGAGAGGGAATCGATCGAGCTCGCTGATATTCCTGCGTCATACCCCATCCTTAGGCTTACTCATCACTGCCGAAGTGGTATGGCTAATCAAAGGTTACCTCTTTCCGAAGCCGCACGGGCTTATCCACGACGCCGGACTGCTCCCTCTCCCCTACACAAGTATTCAGGATGTTCTCGGTTGGTACTCTGGGAGAGGGTTGGGGTGAGGGGCTTTCACTGACATTTTCTGTTTTTGACCCATAGCAAAAAGCCCCATGCTTTCGCATGAGGCTTTCGACTTAATTGATGCCTGGCAGTGTCCTACTCTCGCATGGGGAGACCCCACACTACCATCGGCGCTACGGCGTTTCACTTCTGAGTTCGGCATGGGGTCAGGTGGGACCACCGCGCTATTGCCGCCAGGCAAATT
>NZ_JAELTL010000027.1:0-69410 GCF_016428815.1 Serratia sp. ASV30
CGACATCAAACTTGAGTTTGGCGATATCAACGCCGACAGGGGTTCTGCGCATGATGGCACTCCATAAACATGTCTGTAATTTATCGCCGGACCATCCTTATATGTGGGTGCTCATAGGCACAGGATATCGTTCGGTCTAGAAGGCGACAGGGAAATAGACAGCCGGGGCACAATCTCTCCCGCGGGCTCAGAGGCACAAGGGCTAGGGGGAGCTCACCGGCTATCTCCCGATGATCAGTCGGGGATCTTCTCCGCTAAGGCGGAGAAGATCAAGACATAAGGGTTAGGGTGAGGGGCCATTGCTTGCGGCTTAAAAAATAGTGATATCCGCCACGGAAGGGAAGATATGGCTCGGGCGGAATGGCATGGATTCAACATCGTTCAGCGTTGAGACGCCAGACAGCACCAGCACGGTTTCCAGCCCGGCCTGGAAGCCTGCCAGAATATCGGTGCGCAGGTTGTCCCCGATAATGACCGTCTCTTCCGAATGTCCCTGCATCTTGTTCAGTGCGGCGCGGATAATCCACGGGCTAGGCTTGCCGACATAAAACGGCTTACGGCCGGTGATCTTCTCGATCGGCGCACACAGAGCCCCACAAGCCGGTGTGAAACCGTGGCCATGGGTATCCGGGTTAGTGGCTATAAACCGTGCCCCGTTGTTCACGAAGAAGGCCGCTTTATGCATCATGTCCCAGTTGTAGGAACGGGTCTCACCCACGATCACGAAATCCGGGTTGATATCGGTGATGGTAAAGCCGGCTTTGTAGAGTTCGTGGATCAGTGCGCCTTCGCCCACCACATAGGCTTTTTTACCTTCCTGGCGGCGCAGGAAATCGGCCGTCGCCATCGCTGAGGTATAAAACGCGCTTTCTGGCACGTCCAGGCCAGCGGCGGCAAAGCGGTTGGCCAGATCCTGGGCGGTTTGCGAAGGGTAGTTGGTTAGCACCACCAACGGCATCCCTTGTTCCTGAATACGGGCCAGGAACAGATCGGCTCCAGGGATCGGGGTATTGTCATGCAGCAGCACGCCGTCGATGTCACATATCACGTTTTTGATAGTCATTGTTGCTGGTCTCATGATAAACGGCAGGGCAAAAAGCCAGAAGTGCATCCCTGCCAAACAGGCAGTTTAACTTTCTAGCAGCCGTTGGAGAAGTACACCGTTGAGCATTGCCCGTTTCGCCAGGGCAAAAGCACCGATCGCTGAACGGTGATTGAGTTCGGAAGTGACCACGGGCAGGTTTCTGCGGAAATCCTTCAGCACCTGGGTGTTGATGCAGCTTTGGATGGCGGGTAACAACACTTTGTCCGCTTCGGTGATTTCACCGGCGATCACCACTTTTTGTGGGTTGAACAGGTTGATAGCGATGGCTACCGCCTTGCCCAGATAGCGGCCAACGTGTTCGATCACTTCGCTGGCCAGCAAATCTCCGCGATTGGCGGCTTTGCAGATGGCGGCGATGCTACAGTCGTCCAGCGTCATTTTGCTTGGGTAGCCCTGAGTCAGCAGGTGGCGTACGCGCTGTTCGATAGCTGCGTTGGCCGCCACGGTTTCCAGACAGCCGAAGTTACCGCAGTGGCAGCGTTCGCCGAGGGGATCGATTTGAATATGACCAATCTCCCCCACGTTGCCGTTATTACCGAGGAAGATTTTGCCGTTGACGATGATCCCGGCGCCGGTGCCCCGGTGCAGGCGCACCAGAATGGAGTCTTCACAATCCCGGGTAGCCCCGAAGTAGTGCTCCGCCAAGGCCAGGCTGCGGATATCGTGGCCGACAAAACTGGTGACGTTGAAGCGTTGCTGAAGATGATCGACCAACGCCCAGTTATCGACGTTGATGTGCGGCATATAGCGCACTACACCTAAAGCCGGATCGACCAGGCCAGGCAGGATCACGGCAATGGCGATCAGTTCGCGCAGTTTGCGTTGGTAACTTTCGATAAACTGCGCAATGGCGTTGAGCAGTGCGTTTTCCAGTGTCTCCTGGGTGCGTTCCGGCAGAGGGTAGTGCTCCTCTCCGAGCGACTTACCGCCCATATCGTACAGGGTGATAGTGGCATCATGGCGGCCCAGGCGGACGGCAACGGTGTGGAAATTGCGGGTTTCACTGACAATGGAAATGGCACGGCGGCCACCGGTGGAGGCTTGCTGATCGACCTCTTTGATCAGCCCGCGCTCCAACAGTTGGCGAGTAATCTTAGTGACGCTGGCGGGGGCAAGCTGACTGAGTTCGGCAATCTGAATGCGCGAGATCGGGCCTTGCTGGTCGATCAGGCGATACACTGCTGCGCCGTTAAGTTGCTTAACTAAGTCAACATTCCCTATTTGTGCTTGTCCGCCAGTGCTCATCAATAATTCTACTCGCTGTTCATGGATTAAACCTCGTTGCCGTTAACGAGGGTCTTGGTGATTTGGTAATCACGGGTAAAGGCGGTCAGGTTGGCGACCTTGCCGGCTTCGATGGTGCCTAAACGCTGTTCGACACCGATAGCGCGAGCCGGATAGAGCGTCGCCATGCGCAGCGCTTCGTCCAGTGCGATACCAACATGCTCTACGCTGTTTTGCACCGCTTCGATCATGGTCAGTGCGGAGCCGCTCAGAGTGCCGTTTTCGTCAACACACAGGCCGTCACGATAATAAATGGTTTTACCCGCGAAAATAAACTGATCGATATCCGCGCCTGCTGGTGCAGTAGCATCGGTGACCAGCACCAATTTATCACCTTTTACCCGCTTGGCGTTACGGATACTCGCCCAGGCCACGTGGTGCCCATCGGCAATGATGCCGGTATACACTTCTGGCGTGTCGAAGATCGCGCCCATCAGGCCCGGTTCGCGGCCGCTGATGTACGGCATGGCATTGTACAGATGGGTGGCGAAGGTTATGCCTGCGGCGAAACCCACGCGTGCCTGATCGTAAGTGGCGTTGGAGTGGCCAGCGGACACCACGATACCGGCGTCGCTCAGCTGTTTGATAAAGTGAGGTTCCACCATTTCTGGCGCCAGGGTCACTTTGCTGATCACGTCGGCGTTGGCACACAGGTAGTCGATCATCTCGCTGGTAGGCTTGCGGATAAACGCCGGGTTGTGGGTGCCTTTCTTCTCCAGGCTCAGGTACGGCCCTTCCAGATGCAGGCCAAGGGCCTGATTGGGATGGTTCTTCAGATAAGCGCGCATCACGTTGATGCCGTGCTTCATATAATCGTCGCTGCAGGTGATCAGCGTTGGCAGATAGCTGGTACAGCCGGATTTCTCGTTGGCGCGCTGCATGATTTCCAGCGTGGTTTCCGAGATGGCTTCCAGTGAGTCGTTAAATTGCACGCCGCCGCAGCCGTTAAGCTGCACGTCGATAAAACCGGGGGCTAGGATGGCGCCACCCAGATCGCGCGTTTCGATGCCTGCTGGCAATTCGGCCAGTGGGCAGACTCGTTCAATCAGGCCATCAGCAATCACTACCGCATGGTCATCAAGCACGTCATGGCCGGTAAAAATCCGGCATTGGGTTAAAGCGAACATGTAGCCCCCTGCAAAAAATTAAAGACTATTAACGCTTTCCGCTTCCAACTCGCGGAAATACTTAACGGTTTTCACCTTCAGTTCCATGGTGGACGGTTCGTCACAAACCACCACGGCTTTGGCATGCAGCTGCAGGCAGCTAATGGTCCACAGGTGGTTGATGCTGCCTTCCACTGCGGCTTCCAGCGCCTGTGCCTTGCCACGGCCGGTGACCAGGATCATCACTTCTTCCGCATCGAGCAGGGTGCCTACGCCGACGGTCAGAGCATATTTTGGCACCTGGCTTACGTCACCGTCGAAGAAGCGGGAGTTGGCGATGCGGGTTTCTTCGGTCAGCGTTTTGATACGGGTGCGTGAAGCCAGGGAAGACGCTGGTTCGTTGAACGCAATGTGGCCATCGAAGCCTACGCCGCCCATGAACAGGTTAACTTTGCCGTAGGATTTCATTTTGGCTTCGTACTGACGGCATTCTTCATCAACGTCTGCTGCGTTACCGTTCAGCAGGTTGATATTTTCACGTGGGATATCAACGTGGTCGAAGAAGTTGCGGTACATGAAGGTGTGGTAGCTTTCCGGGTGTTCCTGCGGCAGGCCAACATATTCATCCATGTTGAAGGTCACGACGTGCTTGAAGCTGACTTCACCGGCTTTGTGCATCGCGATCAGGTGTTTGTAGGCTTCCAGCGGGGTGCCACCGGTTGGCAGGCCAAGGACGAACGGGCGTTCTGCGGTCGGTTTGAAGGCGTTGATACGCTGAACGATATGGCGTGCGGCCCATTTGCCGACTTGAGTAGTGTCTTGTAGTGGGATAAGTCTCATCGTACACCTCTAGGTAGAATAAACTGTGTCTATACTGGTACGGGCAACAACCGTAGCTTAAAGCGTAACTCAGCTTTGTGAAGCTGGTATTCGGGATTACTGTCCGTTGATTTTTTGAATGATAAAATAAGTTTTGTGCGATGGCTAGCAATGTGGCAGTTTAACACTACTTTTTGGTGACATTTGTCACAAAAAAGGAGGTTTTAATTTGCGATACGAAATAATTTTTTTACACTCCGCATGAGTGATACGTGCCAAGCGTTATTTCTAAAAAGGTAGTGAGTTATCTCAATAAACTGCCAATAGGGTCCGGCATCGGACGAATAGGGGGAAAAGGTGAACATTCTTAGTTATTTACAAAAGGTGGGTCGGGCCTTGATGGTTCCGGTAGCCACACTGCCTGCCGCGGCCATCCTGATGGGCGTCGGCTACTGGATTGACCCGGTTAGCTGGGGTGGGGACAATGCTCTGGCAGCCTTGTTCATCAAATCCGGTTCGGCCATTATCGATCATATGTCGGTCCTGTTCGCCATTGGTGTGGCTTACGGTATGTCCAAAGACAAAGACGGTGCTGCTGCACTGACCGGTTTTGTCGGCTTCCTGGTAGTGACCACGCTGTGTTCACCTGCCGCCGTGTCCATGATTCAGAAGATCCCTCTCGATCAGGTTCCAGCCGCCTTTGGCAAAATTGAGAACCAGTTCGTGGGTATCCTGGTGGGTATCATTTCTGCCGAAGTCTACAACCGTTTCAGCGGTGTTGAACTGCCGAAAGCGCTGTCGTTCTTCAGCGGCCGTCGTCTGGTGCCAATCCTGATCTCCTTCCTGATGATCCTGGTTGCCTTCATCCTGATGTACATCTGGCCGGTGGTTTTCAACGGTCTGGTCAGCTTCGGTGAGCACATCCAAAAACTCGGCTCTGCCGGTGCCGGTATCTACGCCTTCTTCAACCGTCTGTTAATTCCGGTCGGTCTGCACCATGCGCTGAACTCGGTATTCTGGTTTGACGTTGCCGGTATTAACGATATTCCTAACTTCCTGGGTGGCGCGCAGTCTATTGAAGCGGGTAAAGCCACTGTCGGTATCACCGGTCGTTACCAGGCAGGCTTCTTCCCAATCATGATGTTCGGTCTGCCGGGTGCAGCACTGGCCATCTACCACTGCGCACGTCCTGAGAACAAAGCGAAAGTGCTGGGTATCATGATGGCGGGGGCGTTCGCTGCCTTCTTCACCGGGATCACCGAGCCGCTGGAATTCTCCTTCATGTTCGTTGCTCCAGTGCTGTATGTGATCCATGCCGTTCTGACCGGTATCTCCGTGTTCATCGCAGCCAGCATGCAGTGGATTGCCGGTTTTGGCTTCAGTGCCGGTCTGGTGGATATGGCGTTGTCAACGCGTAACCCACTGGCGACCCACTGGTACATGCTCATCCCGCAAGGCCTGGTGTTCTTCGCTATCTACTACGTGGTCTTCCGCTTCACCATCAAAAAATTCAACCTGATGACCCCAGGCCGTGAACTGGCCGTTGCCGGTGACGAAACCGACGGTTATGACGTGGATACCGCTGCGGGTAAGAACGAAGATGAAACCACTACCCTGGCTCGTCGCTATGTGAGTGCCATCGGGGGGTCTGACAACCTGACCGGGATCGATGCCTGTATCACCCGTCTGCGTCTGAACGTCAAAGATTCTGCGTTGGTGAACGATGCTCTGGCTAAACGCCTGGGTGCTTCTGGCGTGATCCGTCTGAACAAGCAAAGCGTGCAGGTAATCGTCGGGACTCGTGCCGAACTGATTGCCAGTGCGATGACCAAAGTGGTTGCAGCAGGCCAGGTAGCGGCAGCCTCTGCTCCAGCCGCCGCAGCCGCTGCGGCAGAAGTTAAACCGCAGGCTGTACCTAACGCTACTAAAACCGTGTTGGAAGCGCTGGTGGCGCCGGTAACCGGTGAAGTGGTTGCTCTGGATCAGGTGCCGGACGAAGCCTTCGCCAGCAAAGCGGTCGGTGACGGTGTGGCCATTCGCCCAACCGATAAAACCGTCGTGGCGCCAGCTGATGGCACCGTGGTGAAGATCTTCAACACCAATCACGCTTTCTGCCTGGAAACAGACAAGGGCGCGGAGATCGTCGTGCACATGGGTATCGACACCGTGGCGCTGAACGGTCAGGGCTTCAAACGCCTGGTGGAAGAGGGTGCTGAGGTGAAAGCAGGCCAGCCTATCCTGGAAATGGATCTGGAATACCTGAACGCCAATGCGCGCTCGATGATCAGCCCGGTAGTGGTCAGCAATGCTGATGACTATGCTGGCCTGACGGCGCTAGCAACCGGCAATGTGGTTGCTGGCCAGACCAAGCTGTTCGAGATCCAGAAATAAGTTGGGTTTAACCCTGGCTTCGCCCGGGCGTTAAACGGGCGGTAAGCAGTATCAGCGGGAAAAGAGCGATCTTTTCCCGCTTTTTTTGTTTTTGCACCATGGGAACTTGACGAATAACGGTTGTTTCTGGGCGCGGCTTATTGGAACATAGAAGGTTATATGTGTAGCGCTTTGCATTTGAGGAATAGTGACATGAGTGAGGCAGAAGCCCGCCCAACCAATTTTATCCGTCAGATCATTGATGAAGATCTGGCATCAGGGAAGCATACGTCGGTTCATACACGTTTCCCACCGGAGCCTAATGGCTATCTGCATATCGGCCATGCCAAGTCCATTTGCCTGAACTTTGGTATCGCCAAGGATTATCAGGGCCAATGTAACCTGCGCTTCGATGACACCAACCCGGTAAAAGAAGACATCGAATTTGTCGACTCCATCAAGCACGATGTGGAGTGGTTAGGCTTTACCTGGAGCGGCGACGTTCGTTATTCCTCGGACTATTTCGATCAACTGCACCAGTATGCGGTTGAGCTGATCAACAAAGGCCTGGCTTATGTTGACGAGCTTTCTCCCGAGCAGATCCGTGAATATCGTGGCTCGTTGACGGCTCCGGGCAAAGACAGCCCATACCGTACCCGCACGGTTGAAGAGAACCTGACGCTGTTTGAGAAGATGCGTAACGGCGAGTTTGCCGAAGGCACCGCTTGCCTGCGCGCCAAAATCGATATGGCCTCGCCGTTTATCGTGATGCGCGATCCGGTGATCTACCGCATCAAGTTTGCGGAACACCATCAGACCGGCAACAAATGGTGCATCTACCCGATGTACGATTTCACCCACTGCATTTCCGATGCGCTGGAAGGGATCACCCATTCGCTGTGTACTCTGGAGTTCCAGGATAACCGCCGTCTGTACGATTGGGTGCTGGATAACATCACCATCCCTTGCCATCCGCGTCAGTACGAGTTCTCACGCCTGAATCTCGAATACGCCATCATGTCCAAGCGCAAGCTGAGCCAGCTGGTGACCGAGAAGATCGTTGAAGGTTGGGATGACCCACGTATGCCAACCGTTTCCGGCCTGCGTCGTCGTGGCTATACGGCCGCCTCCATTCGCGAGTTCTGCCAGCGTATCGGCGTCACCAAACAGGACAATAACGTCGAGATGATGGCGCTGGAGTCCTGTATTCGTGACGATCTGAATGAGCACGCACCGCGCGCCATGGCCGTGCTGGATCCGGTGAAGGTGATCATCGAGAACATGTCGCAAGACGTGGAAATGGTGACCATGCCTAACCACCCGAATCAGCCGGAAATGGGCAGCCGTGAAGTGCCATTCAGCCGCGAAGTGTATATCGATCGTGCAGACTTCCGTGAAGAAGCCAACAAGCAGTACAAACGCCTGGTGCTGGGCAAAGAAGTGCGCCTGCGTAATGCGTATGTGATCAAGGCTGAGCGCGTAGAGAAGGATGCAGAGGGTGAAATTACCACCATTTTCTGCACCTACGATCCAGATACGCTGAGCAAAGATCCTGCCGATGGCCGCAAGGTGAAAGGCGTGATCCACTGGGTGTCTGCGGCACACGCCTTACCGGCAGAAATTCGCCTGTACGATCGTCTGTTCAGCGTGGCTAACCCGGCGGCGGCTGAGGACTTCCTCGCCACCATCAACCCGGAATCGCTGATTATCAAGCAAGGCTTTGTCGAGCCAAGCCTGGCGGCTGCCCAGCCGGAGAAAGCCTACCAGTTTGAGCGTGAAGGCTATTTCTGCGCCGACAGCCGCTATTCTACGGCCGATCGCTTGGTGTTTAACCGCACCGTAGGCCTGCGTGATACCTGGGCCAAGATTGGTGCTTAAGCTTAGCCAAGCCTAGCGCGTTTCTTTGTCTGTTTGTCTCTTGATCGGATCTTCTGGTCAAGAGACATCTCCAGCTTTACTCTGAATCCTCCCTTCATGCCGTTTCCCTTTCCGCTTACTGCCCCTGATTGTGATCATTTGGCCTGCGTTCTTTTAACTGCAACTCTATGCCCATAGTGAAATTGTGGTAATAAACTCGCCGGATTTATCTGAATCGCACTTAATATTGCGTAAATTTTGAGTCGTTCATCTTGGCTTATTCCTATTACTAAATATCGAAATAACGGAAGGTTGCGACCACTTATACTTATATTTTCTCGCTCTGCGTATTAGCCACAAATTTATTGATCTGAGTTAGTTGTTCGGCTATTCTTGCCGAAAATACAGGATGGTAAATAATAAAAGTCAGCATGCTTTAATAAAGGCATAGTTTATTGTGCCTTTATACTAAGCATGGTTTTTTTCTATCAAGATAGATAATCCCAAGGCTGATTTATACTCACTATATAAGGATTATGTTGTGAAAAAGCTTACTGTTTCTCAAGCAAACTCAATCGTCGGTGGTACCTGCAAAACCTGTTCTACCAAATATGTCGCCTCTGGTTTCAAGTGCAATATGGTAACGACCTGCACCGATAAAACCGGTAAAGTCATCAGCCAGGACTCTAAGCCTACCGCTTTGGCCAATTGCGGTATCATTGAGAAGTAATACTGAGTAACGGTGTCCAGTTGTCCCTGTCCTTACTACCCTTGAAAAGATGGTTATTGAGCCAGAGTCACGCTCAAGCCTGTGTCCAGTAAGGGCGGGTAAGCATGGATCATTATTCGGCGTTTATTTCAGTGCTGATGCGATTTTTTCGTGTCAGCCTGTTTTGCAACGATAAAGCTAATTGCCTGGTACTTTTAGGACGCGTTTTTCATGTTCAGAACCCCTCTGTTTATTACGCTGTATACGTTAGTGGTTATTATTGTTTCATCACTCATGACGACAGCCTATTTTCACTATTTTGTATTGAACACCAATGACGAACAGCAAAGTCTGGCCGCTTTCGATAATAACAATGTTAACAATAGTCCGATCGAAGAAGGCAATACCCTTATCGAACTCTTCTCTTATGGTTGCCATTACTGCGCCCTGAATGAAGAAAACATAGATAAGCTGGAAGCGCGGATGCCTGCCGGGAGCAAGTTGATCCGTTTGCATATCAATAATGAGCAGATGAATGGTTTGGCCAGTTTTTCCTCATTGTTTGCGACGTTAACGGTGATGGGCATTGAACCGCTGCACCGTCAGAGCGCCTACGACGCGATTATCCGTGACAAGATCGATCTGAGTAACCCTAAAAGTCGTGATATCTGGCTTCAGGAACAAAACATCGATCTCGCGGAGTACACCCGTGTTAGCCAGACCCCGCAGGTTAAAGCTTTGCTGAGCTATATGACCGATGTCACCCGCTATTACAACATCGACGCCACGCCGAGCTTTATCGTCAACAGGAAATGGCTGGCATTGCAGGATCGTGAGTTCCCCGAGTTTGCTGACCACTTGCTGTCGTTGTTACAGCATGACAAACCGCTGGAGCCCTAATGCGTTTCTTTGCTGTGTGGGCCTATCTGGCATGGCGAAATAGCCTGGCAACGCTGATGCGTAGTATGGCGCCCTTGCGCAAAGCACAGAGAAGTGTCGCCTGTTGGCTATTGCAGCACGGTGATTATCGTTGGTTTCTTGTGCTGGCGGCGTGGGGCAGAAGGTTTCGGCTAGGCGACCGAGGGGAGCGCAGGCGTGCTTTTGTGGCCGCCGCCAATAAGCAGTGCTTGCTTGGTGATGGCCGTAAATTGGACTTTGCTGGCTTGAGCTATCGCCGGCGGCTATTGGATCTGGCTGCTACCTATGGGCAAAACCCACAGATACAGGCTCAGATGGAGCGTTGTAAAGCGCAGTTGAATGCCGTGGTGGAGCCTTTGCATCAAGCCGGTTCGCCGGTGGTGCTGGCTCCGTTGCATATGGTTTCCGATGTGTTGGCTGGAATGGTTGGGGGAGCGGCTTTCCCAGGTCAGGCAACGGTGATCGTTTCCAGCAGTGTCGAAATCTATCAGGAAAAAGTCCGCCAGCTAGGGAAGGTCAATCTTTCATATTGTTCTATCCATGACGATAGCCGGGAAATTGCCGGCAACCTGATGGCGGCGATCATGGAGGCAGCGGATCATCGGCGGAACATCATGATCTTCCCTGATATCACCCCCGATTACACCGTAAATACCAATACAGCAGCAACGGCAAAACTACATTGTCGGCTTTTCGATCGCCCAGCCAATTTGCACAGCGGAGTGATACGTATTGCCCGGGCGTTATCGGCACAGGTGGTTTTTTATTACCTGTATTACGACCAGGAACTAAAAATCCATATCGAGCCGCCGGTGCAGGCTCGCAGCCTGAAAGCCAGGCTGCCGGAAATCATTGAAACGTCGATAGCCCGGCATCCTGAAGACTGGCTGTTATGGCACGCGCATTCGTTATTTTTTATCAATGAATAATCTGGAAATTGAAGAAGTCAGATCATGGAAAAGATAATCCCGACGCAGGTTTTTCAAGGTGAAACCAATGAATGTGGGTTGGCCTGCATCGCCATGCTGGCGCAGACGCAGGGCATCGATGCCCCGCTGGAGAACTTGCGTGAACGCTATCCTGCGTCGCAGCACGGCACCTCGTTGACCACGTTATGTACCATTCTCTCTGAGCTGGCCATACCCGCTTACCCGGTGATTTTCGATCATGGTGAGCTGGCGGAGCTGCCGCTGCCTGCCATTTTACACTATGGTGCCAGCCACTATGTGCTGTTGGCGTACCGCCAGGGCAACTATGTTTGCGTGATGAACCCGGCGATAGGTCAGCAGCTGTTGCCCATCGATGCATTAAAATTGGAAATCAGCGGCTACGCGCTGGTGCTGGACAGTGAAAGCCAACCCGCTTCACAGGCAAAGGCGGATAAAAAGCGCGGAACGGGTTTCAAAGCCTTGGAGTGCATGAGCCTGAAAGAGACTGCCAGGATGCCGGGTATCTATCGGCTGATGGTGCTGGCCTTTCTGATTTCCTTAACCCTGTTCATCATGCCGACGATGGTGGGCAGCGCCATCAATCAGGTTTACTCCTCGGCGGGTGACGCCGACTTTCCGTATTTCTATTTCCTGCTGGCATTTTTTGTTTCTACCCTACTGGCCTTCGCCGTGCGTTGGGTCACGGAGCGGTTTATCAAACGTTTTGTGGTGGTCAACAGCGTAGCCGGTTTCTCGCGGTTACTCAGTAATTCGCTCAACTTCTTTGCCAAACGTGCACCGGGCGACGTGTTCAGCCGCTTTTCCAACTGGCAGTTGGCGTCTGGCATCAAGATCGAGCTGGATAACGGCCTGCGTACCGATTGGATTATCGGCGCTATCGCGTTAGGCGTCATGTGTTACATGAGCCCGCTGCTGGCGATGGTCTCTGGCGTTGGCGTTACGCTAATGGGATTGATCAGCATCTGGGCCATCTACCGCGATCGCTATTATACCCAGCAGTTGCAGGTAAAAACGGCGGAGCAAAGCGACTTTATTCTGGAAAGCATTCAGGGTTTTTCCACCATCAAATCCGCCGGGCTGGATAGCCAGCGCAAAAGCGTGTTTGCCCGCTACGCGCTATCCCTGTTTACCTGCCAGCAGCAGCAGAGGATCTATGAACAGGTCAAAAGCAGCCTGTATCAGCTGATCGGCAGCCTGGAGATGGTGTTTTTCATGCTGCTGGCGTTGCCATTGTTGAAAAAGGGTGTCCTGACGTTGGGGGAGTTTTTCGCCTACAGTTTTGTGCGGGAGATTTTCACCTCGTATATCACCAAAATATTCTACGCCATTTTGCAGAAGAACCAGCTGCACGTCATCGATACCCGTGCGCGGGATCTGTTTCCTTCCAGCTCTGAACTTGAAGCGGCGCCTAAGACGCTCCCGCAGTTCAGCTCTCGGTTGAGTTTTCGCCATATTGTCTTTGCCTATGATGCCCAACTGCCGGTGCTGCATGATTTGTCGATATCGCTGCAACCCGGCCAACGGATTGCCATTGTCGGCGAGTCGGGGACGGGCAAAAGCACGCTGCTGAAAGTGATGACCGGCCTGATGGCTCCACAGCAAGGTGAGGTGGTAGTCGATGGTCAGCCGGTCGATTATCGGCAGATACACACCTTGTTCTTCCTGCAAAGTCAGGAAGATATTCTGTTCAATGCCTCGGTGCTAGAGAACATCACGCTGTTTGATGAGAACGTGGATGAGCACCGACACCAGCGGATTAAGCGTTCCCTTGAGGGGCTGAATCTGCACTCGGTCGTAGAAAAACTGCCGGGTGGCCTTAATGCCCTGATCCGTGAAAGCCATGCCGGATTGTCCCTGGGGCAGCGCCAACGCCTGTTATTGGCACGGGCAATGTACAGTAACTGCCCGGTGCTGGTGCTGGATGAACCCACGGCCAACCTGGATGAAAATACGGCGCATCAGGTGATGACGACCTTGCTGGCCCATTGCCGTGAACAGCACAAAACGCTGATCACCGTGACACACAGCGAAAGCGTGCTGTCGATGTTTGATCGGGTTTATCGCATGGACAATGGGGGTATGAAGCAGGTTGATACCCTGTTCGCACCGCAACCAGACCTGACAGCGGCAGCATACTCATGAAGATTAAAATGACAGGGAAGAAGGTGCTGATGGCTGTACTTGCATTGGCCGCAGTGAGCGGTGCGGTTGTCTGGTATGCCATGACGCCAACATCAGATGGCGCCCTCAATACTGTCGAAATTACCCGCGGTGATATTGAGAAAACGGTGCTGGCTACCGGGGTACTTAAACCGTTGCTGCAAGTCAGCGTCGGGGCGCAGGTCAACGGACAACTGCAAAAGCTGTATGTGAAACAGGGGGATCGCGTCACTCGCGGGCAACTGTTGGCAGAAATTGATCCCACGTTGCAGCAGAATGCGCTGCGGAAATCGGAAGCGGCATTACAAAGCGCTCAGGCGCAGAAACAGGTCACTCAGGCGATGCTCAAACAGTATCAGCAGGAACTGACCCGGCAGCGCAGAATGGATCGCGAAGGTTCCGGCATAAAGAGTGAGTTGCAGAAAGCCCAGGCCCAGCTCCAGACGCAGGTCGCCCAGCTAAAGGTGAATGATGCCCAAATCGTTCAGGCGCAGATGGAGCTGGAAACGGCCCGCGCCAACCTGGGCTTTACCCGAATTGTCGCGCCGATAGATGGTGAAGTGTTGGGGATTGTCACCAAAGAAGGGCAAACCATTGTCTCTTCTCAAACCGTACCCACTATTTTGGTATTGGCGGATGTCGACACCATGTCAGTGCATACCCGCATATCAGAAACGGACATCCTCAAGGTTCGCGTTGGGCAGCCACTGTGGTTTTACGTGGTTGCCGATCCGAAAAAGCGCTATGAGAGTGTGATGGGCTCGATCCAGGATGCGCCTGGGGAGGCCTTGTTGGACGACAACCTTGCGACTTCCTCCAGCCAACAAGCCTCTGCGGTGTATTACAACGGCGTATTTGTGATCGCCAACGCCCAGCGTTTGCTACGAACCTCAATGACTGCCCAAGTGTTTATCATCACCGAACAGGCCAGGAATATCCTGCGTGTGCCGGTTGCCGCCTTTGGCGCACAGCGGGATGCTGACCGCTATCAGGTGCAGGTGATGAATGGCAAGCAGCTTGAGCTACGCTGGGTCCGTATTGGGCTTAATGACCGGCAGTTTGCCGAAGTCAAAGAAGGGCTCAACGAGGGAGATCGCGTGGTGCTGAGCTCCTCGGTGCCGGGAAGCGATCATCATGGCTGAACATAGTGATCCTTTGATCGCCCTGAGTGGCGTCTCCCGACATTTCGTGTCCGGATTGCAGACGGTAGCGGTGTTGAAATCTATCTCACTCACTATTCAGCGGGGAGAAATGGTGGCGATCATTGGCGCTTCCGGATCGGGGAAATCCACGCTGATGAATATTATCGGCTGCCTGGATAAGCCGACGCAGGGGGAGATGTCCATCAAGGGAATTTCCACCCCAGAGGCCAGTAGCGAACAGTTGGCTCAATTACGCAGCCAGTACATTGGGTTTATTTTCCAGCGCTATCATCTGATGCCGTACCTCAGCGCCGCTGAAAACGTCGCCATTCCGGCTCTGTATACGGCAATGCCGACGGCTGAGCGTCAGCAACGGGCCGAGTATTTACTGACCCGGCTTGGGTTGCAGCAGCGTATCCATTACAAACCGGCCCAGCTTTCCGGTGGGCAGCAACAGCGGGTCAGTATCGCCCGGGCACTGATGAACGGGGCGGAAATCATTCTGGCTGACGAACCGACGGGAGCGCTCGATCGTGCCAGTGGCCAGGAGCTAATGGGGATCCTGCACGCACTGCACCAGGCAGGACACACTTTGATTATCGTGACCCACGATCGTGATATCGCCAATCAGGCACAGCGCATCATTGAAATCAGCGACGGTGAGATTATTTCCGACCAGGCCAACTATGCCGTCGCGCCGTTGGAGACCCCGCCAGCGCTGCCGGTTGCTGTGGCTACTGGCCGCACAAGGTTTTGGCAAAGCGTGAAAGAGGCCGTCAAGATGGCCTGGCGGGCCTTGTTAGGGCACCGCGCCCGGGCCTTTTTGTCGATGCTGGGTATCATCATCGGTATCTCTTCGGTGGTGTCATCCATGGCAGTCGGGGAAGGGGCTAGGCAAAGTATTCTGAATGAAATCAGCCAGCTGGGCACCAGTACGCTGGAGATACGGCCGGGACTAGGCTGGGATAATCTCCGTCCCGATTTTGCGCGGGCGCTCACGGTGTCCGATGTCGAACTGCTGGCGGAGCAACCTTATGTCGATAGCGTATCACCAGTGGTCAGCAATACGGTAAAAGCGGTACGTGGAGGCAAGCAGGCCATGGTGTCGATTTCTGGCATCAGCAACGCGTATTTTCGCGTGCAGGGCCTGCATTTCCTCTCCGGCAACGGCTTTACCGGGCGTGATCTGGACGAGCGTGAACCGGTGGTGATCATCGATCCAGAACTGCGCACCACGCTGTTTGAGCCAGATGAGCTGCCCGAGGGGGAGATCATCCAGTTGGCGGGTACGCCTTACCGGGTGATCGGTATTGCCGAGCGCAAAGGTGGCAAGTTCAGCGGCATGATGCTTGGGGCGTGGATGCCTTACACCGCGTTGCTGGAACGAATGTCCGGCAATATGCCGATTGAATCGATAACCTTGCGGGTCAACGACGGTATTTCATTGCGTGATGTGCAAGGCCGTGTAGAAGCATTATTGGAGCAGGCGCATGGCCAGCGTGACTTTTTCACCCAGACCAATGACCAGATGACGCAGGCCATCCGTAAGGCGTCGGATTCCATGACGCTGCTAATCACCGCCATCGCCGGAATTTCCCTGCTGGTGGGGGGCGTTGGCGTGATGAATATCATGCTGGTATCGGTGACTGAACGAACCCATGAGATCGGCATCCGCCTGTCGGTTGGGGCGCGCCCTGCGGATATTATGCGCCAGTTCCTGATCGAAGCGATGGTGATCTGCTCGCTGGGTGGGCTGATTGGCATTATTGGTGCCGGGCTGGCCGGGGTGATTTTCTCCTGGGTAACGCAGGAGTTTTCCATGATCTTTACCTGGCCACCGATGGTGCTGGCCTGCGGGTTCTCGGCGCTGATCGGCCTGGGGTTTGGCTTTTTCCCTGCGCGAAATGCAGCGCGTCTTCACCCTACGGAGGCGCTGGCACGCGAATGATGATGGGTAAACTTTCCTGGACACTGTTATTCCCTTTATTGCTCACGGGATGTGGCTCATTAGTCAAAAGCGACTATCAGCAGCCCATGCTTTCTGTGCCCTCCGAATGGCGGCAGCAGGAGAGCGGGGCAGGTTATTTACAGCACGGCCAACGCTGGTGGGACAGCTTTGACGATCCACAACTCTCGACACTGATTGGTCGGGTGCTGACCAGTAACAACGATCTGGCGATTGCCGGATTGCAGCTACAGCAGGCGCGGCTGGCTGCGGGGTTAACGGATACCAACCTGACACCGGACGTGGCGGCTAGCGGCGGTGCAAGCAATGAAAAAAATCTGCGCAGCAATACCACCCCGACGGAGTCTTACCGCACCTCGCTGGATCTGAGCTATGAATTGGATTTGTGGGGCAAGCTGGCGCGGGCCAGAGAGCAGGCTCAGTGGCAGGTTGAGGCCTCGGAGCAGGATCGGCAAAACACCGCGTTGATATTGATCGGTGATACCGCGCGCTATTACTGGCAGATCGCCAGCTTCAATCAGCAGATCACGCAGCAGCAGACCGGGCTGGCAATCAGTAAGCAGACGCTCGACATGGTGCAGTCCCGCTTCGCAGCAGGCACGGCTGGGCAACTTGATGTATTGCAGGCGCAGCAATCGGTGATTGAGCGTGAAAACCGGCTGCGTCTGTTGCAACAACAGCGCGAGGAGGCCCGCAACGCGTTGGCCATCCTGTTCAACCGCTCGCCCACCGATCGTCAGGTAGAGCGATCTTCTCTGGACACCCACCAGGATGTACCGATAGCCAAGATGCTGCCGGTTGAGGTTATCGCCCGCCGCCCGGATGTGAAAGCGGCGGAAAGCCAGCTGCGCGCGGCGTTGGCGGGTTCGGATGTGGCTCGCCTGAGTTTTTATCCGACGCTTTCGCTGAGTGCGTCACTCGGGGCTGCCAGTAATGTTTTCCAGCAGTGGTTCAGCAACCCGGCCAGAACATTGGGCGCTAACGCTGCCTTACCGTTTGTGGAATGGAACACCGTACAACTCACCATCGAAAAGTCGGATCTGGATGTCAAGCAAGCGGCGATTGTGTTTCGTCGCACGGTCTACAGTGCCTTGTCCGATGTGGATAACGCCATGACGCAGCGGCTTGGCTATCAGCAGCAAAGGAAAAACCAGCAGCAGAATCTGCAGCTAGGCCAGCAGCGTTTAGCGCTGGCGACTAGCCAATACCAGGCGGGAGCCGTTTCTTTCCAGACTCTGCTGGATGCAGAAGATGCCCTGCTGACCATTGAAAATAATCTGGCGGATCTGCAGTACAGCTACCTCAATGCCACCATGAAACTCTGGCTGGCACTGGGCGGTGGTGTGGCAAAAGAAGATGACAGGGAAAGGAGAAATCATGAATAAAGGTTCAATGCCGCGCCGAGTGGTGGTCACCGGTTACGGGGCGGTGACGCCGCTGGGAATGAATGCAACGCAAAGCTGGGCGGCAATCATGGATTATCAGCTAGGTTACCGTTATTACGATAAATCCAGCGTGGGGATCAAGTCGCGTTTTCTGGGGCTGATCGACGAGGAGCCAAGCTTGAAAGGGGTTCCTGCGGCGATCCGTCGTCGCCTGCCGCGTTTTGCCCGGCTGGTGTTGGCCGCGGCCCGTGAGGCGATGGGCATGGCGTTTCAGGGCGACAGCCCGGCGGCCTATTACGATCTGCTGGAGTGCGGCACGATTATGGGCAGCGGCTGGGCGGGGCAGGATGAAACTCATATGAATTATGAAGGCTATCTGCGCACGGGATTGGGGTCACCTTTTGGCTGTTTCCTGTCGATGCCGAATGCGGCTACGGCGGCGTGCAGCCTGTTCTGGGGCCTGCGCGGTTATCAAAACAGCCCGATTGCGGCCTGTGCGACCGGGACGATCGCCATCGGTGATGCTTTTGAGGTGATCCGCAGTGGTCGCGCCTCCATGATGCTTGCCGGAGCCGGGGAGTCGCTGCGTACCGATGCCGCAGTGTGGAACATCGATATCCTTCGAGCGTTGGCGAGCGAGCAGGAAGATATCCGCAAGGCCTGCTGCCCGTTCAGCCTGGATCGCAACGGCTTTGTGCTGTCAGAAGGGGCGGCCGTTTTGTGCCTGGAAGAACGAGAAGCCGCGCTGGCTCGCGGGGCAACTATCCTTGGCGAGATCAAAGGCTATGGTAATTATTCCGATGCCGTCGATTTTACTGCCCCGGCCGAAGACAAGCTTGCGCGGGTCAAGACTATCGCGCGAGCATTGGATCAGGCGGGATTGGTGGCGGCTGATATCGACTATATCAATGCGCATGGCACCTCGACGCCGCTCAACGATCTGAATGAAACACAGGCCATCAAACTGGCCTTCGGTGAAGCCGCTTTTAGCACACCGCTTTCCAGCACCAAATCTTATTCCGGGCATCTTATTGCGGCGGCGGGCAGCTTTGAATCCATTATTTGCCTGCAAGCCATGCAACATCAGATGATGCCCGCGACCTGCCACCTGACGAATGCCGATCCACAATGCGATCTGGATTACATCGGTGAGGGGCATCGCTCCGCAGCGTTACAAAACACGCTGAATCTGAGCTTCGGATTTGGCGGAGCCAATGCGGCCTTGGTGATTGGGCTGGCATGAGTATGGATCTCACTTACACCGTGCAAGATGCTGAAGCCTGGGCAGCATTTTCTGGCGATTACAATCCGATCCATTTTGACCTGCAACAGGCGCACAAAATCGGTGTGGCGCAACTGAGCGTGCATGGGATGCGTGCGATGCTGGATATGAAACGCCACCTGAGCACAGCCCTGTTGGCTACAGCGCCGGATCAGGATGGCTGTACCTTCCGCGCACGTTTGCGCCAGCCAGTGCTGTGCCAGACGTCATATCAGTTGCAGATAGCCAGCAAGGGAAGCTCGGTGACCGGTGCACTGCTGGACAGTACCACGCAGGAACGCTGTTTTAGCAGTACGTTGACTTCGGCCCCACTTTTGCCATCAAGTGCTGGCGTGAAGGAACACTCGCTGACGGCGGCTGAAGTGATGACACTGGCCCGCCGGTTTCCAGGAGAGGTTTATGATATCACTCAGACTTGGGGATTCCTGGATGCGTTGTTATTTCAGCTGTTGGTGCAATCCCCGGCAACGCTGGTGACGCTGAGCGCAGCGTTTCCCGAATTGGCTGCCGAGACGCTGATCGACGTGTTCGCGCAGATCCCGGTGGTGCAGACACACCATGAAACCCACTTCAGCGCCCAACTTTTTACCCCCGATCCCCATTTTCACCTTGCAGAGCGGCTGTACTACCAGATTTCGCCAATGTTGATCATGGGGGATAAACACAGCGGCCTGGTATTACGGGCGGAGATCCAGGCTAACACGCTGTCGCAGCCGCTGATAACAACGGCAGTCACTTTGAAAACCTGGCCGTTGGTCAGTGAATAACATAAGGATATACCATGGAAAAGTACCAACAAGTTTACCTCACCGTCAGCGAAATGATCTGTGACGCCAAAGATCTGGAAATGGACGACCTCTCGCCAGAGATGCCCTTGCATCAGCTAAAACTCGACAGCCTGGATTACGTCGAACTGATGGTTCTGGCCAAGCGTGAATTTGGCGCCACGTTGAGTGCCGAAATGTTTATCGATAAACCCAATATGACGCTGGGTGAACTGTGCCAATCTCTGGCCGAACAGCAAAAATAAGCCCATGACCAGACAATGGGTATTAGTGACCGGCGGTAGCCGGGGGATTGGCCGCGCGCTGGTGGAAGAGTTGGCCAAACGGTGGAACGTGGTGTTGACCTGCCGTAGCGATCAATCGCCCTCAGCCGAGGTGATTGAGGCCTGTGCTGGTTTGCCAGGTTGGGTGGAAAACTGTATTTGCGATGGCAGTGATGAACAGGCGGTGAACCTGGTAGCACCAGATCTGTTGACTCGCCTTGGAGCACCTTTGGCGGTGATCCATAATGCGGGAATTACCCAAGACAGTTTGCATATCCAACAAACGAGCGAGCGCTGGCGGCAGGTGATCGATACTAACCTCAATGCCGTATTCTACTGGAACCGCCACCTGCTGCCAGCCATGATGGGGCAGGGCGAAGGCGCCATGGTACTGATGTCTTCGGTAACGGGGATCAAGGGCAATGTGGGGCAAACGGCCTACGCTGCCAGCAAATCGGCGATGATAGGCCTGGCCAAGTCGCTGGCGTTGGAGGTGGCGCGTTTTAACATCCGGGTGAATTGCCTGCTGCCTGGGATCATTCACAGTGAAATGACAGACGCGATCCCACCGGAGGCGCTGAAGGCGCTGCGCAAACAAATCCCGCTGCGGCGTTTAGGCAAGGCCAGTGAAGTCGCCAGGGCGGCGGTATTTCTGATCGGCGATGACAGTCGTTATATGACAGGACAGAGCCTGATCCTCGACGGAGGGTTAACTGCCTGACCCACTGGGGACGAACATGTTCGTCCCCTACAAATTCCGCACCTCCAGTGCACACATGCTGCGCTTACACCTAAAACCAATCCTCCCTTGCGTTGTGGTTAGCGGTGATCACGCTTGTTTTTTTCTAAGAAATAACTTGGTTGTCACTGTGTATCATTTTTCATCATCTTGACTTATATATTCGCGATGCGAATTAATATCATTTGTAGAGCGCTCTCATTTTTAGAGTAAATCAGTGCTTTTCGCTTGCTGAAACCTTTCAATCCACAGGGGATTGGCTTTTTTAAGCTTTTATTATCTGATTTTATTGGGATTTATTTATAAATAGTGACCTTGCTCATTATTGTAACGAAATATCATCAATGTGTGCACCTTGTCATACTTTGACAAATCTCTGTCACTTTTCATTTGATAATTCGCGTCGCGAAAAATAGTCTAGCTACAGTATCAAGGCCGAGGTGAATTTTCTCATCCGGCACAATTTTACCCGATTAGGGTTTTTTTATTAGCGACCGTGCAGGGCAGTGGTGAACGCAGGCGGGCGCACTTTAAAGTCAAAGTCAAAGAGGAATTTTCTTATGGGTACGCACGGTGCTCAGCGTAAAACGCTGGCGCTCGCTGTCGCGGGTGCACTATTAGGAAGCGGATTTGTCATGGCCCCAGAAGCGCAAGCGGCTGGGTTTATCGACGATTCTACGCTGACCGGTGGGGTGTATTACTGGCAACGTCAACGCGATCGCAAAGACGTTGAAACCGGTGATTTTAAAACCAACCTCTCTCACTCTACCTGGAACGCCAACCTGGATTTCAACTCCGGCTATGCGGCGGACATGTTTGGTATCGATGTAGCGGCGTTCACCGCCATCGAAATGGCCGAATCCAGCGAGAGTGGCCACCCGAACGAAATCGCGTTCTCCAGCCGTAACCGTACCTATGACGAAGATTACTCCGGCGATAAAAGCGGTATCAGCCTGTATAAAGCGGCCGGTAAGTTCAAGTATGGCCCGGTCTGGGCGCGTGCCGGTTATATCCAGCCAAGCGGGCAAACCTTGCTGGCCCCGCACTGGAGCTTTATGCCGGGTACCTACCAGGGTGCTGAAGCCGGTGCCAACTTTGACTATGGCGATTCAGGTGCGCTGAGTTTCTCCTACATGTGGACCAACAAGTACAAAGCGCCTTGGCACATCGAGATGGACGACTTCCGTCAGAACGATCGCAAAACCGACGTTTCCTATCTGCACTCTCTGGGTGCCAAGTATGATTTCAAGAACAACCTGGTGCTGGAAGCCGCGTTTGGCCAGGCGCAAGGCTACGTGAATCAGTATTTCACCAAGGCGTCTTACAAGTTTGACCTGGCTGGTAATCCGATGACCACCAGCTACCAGTTCTACGGCGCAGAAGACCGTATCGGTGATAATCGCGATCCGAACAGCATCTATGATGGCCTGGCGTGGTTGCAGGCGCTGACCTTCGGTTATACCACCGGCCAGTTCAACTGGCGTCTGGAAGGCACCATGGTCAAGGCGGAAGGTAACCAAGGCTTCTTCCTGCAGCGTATGACCCCAACCTATGCTTCCTCAAACGGTCGCCTCGATATCTGGTGGGATAACCGTTCCGACTTTAACGCCAACGGCGAAAAAGCCGTGTTCGGTGGCGTGATGTATGACCTGAGCAACTGGAACCTGCCTGGCATGGCCGTCGGAGCTTCCTACGTTTATGCCTGGGACGCCAAGCCAAGCACCAACCCGATTTACGATCAGAGCCAGCGCCTGAGAGAGAGCGCTTACAGCCTGGATGCGATGTACACCATGCAGGACGGGCGCGCCAAAGGTACTCTGTTCAAACTGCACTTCACGCAGTATGACAACCATTCCGATATCCCAAGCTGGGGCGGCGGTTACGGCAACATCTTCCAGGACGAGAAAGACGTCAAATTCATCGTTATCGCACCGTTCACCATCTTCTAATGCGCTCCCCGGTGGCCAGGCTGCCGGGGAAAGGTCACAGGACTTTAACCATGAAAAAACTGATGCTGATTATCGCTGCGGTTGCCGGGCTTAGCGCCTGTTCGCAATCGGTCGCGCCACCGGAAGATGCCAAACTGCGCCAGGCCTACAGCGCCTGTATCAATACCGCGGAAGGTTCCCCAGAGAAATTACAGGCCTGCCAGGCGGTGCTGAACGTGTTGAAGCAAGAGAAAAAGCACCAACAGTTTGCTGAGCAGGAAACTGTGCGAGTGCTGGATTATCAAAGCTGCATCCAGGCCGCCCATACCGGCAATGGCCAGGCGTATGACGCCAAATGCGGCAAGCTGTGGAAAGAAATTCGCGCAAACAACAACTGATTACGCAAGAGGTTGCAGATGAACAAGTTTAAGATGAGTGCTCTCGCCGCCCTGACGGCTACCGTTGGGCTCTTTGGCAGCGTAGGTTCTGCCATGGCCAACCAGCAGGTGGTTGATCAACTCAGCCAGTTGCAGGTCAATCTGAAGATGTTGGACAACCGTGCCGCTGAACACGGCGTGGACTGTGCCAAGCTGGGTGCCGACTGGGCGTCCTGCCATAAGGTGCTGATCACCTTGACCAACGGCAATCAGGAAATCAAAGATAAAGATTGGGCGATCTATTTCCACAGCCCGCGCCAGACGCTGAAGGTTGATAACGACCAGTTCAAAATCACCCACATTACCGGCGATCTGTATAAGCTGGAACCGACAGACAAATTCACCAGCTTCCCGGCCAATCAGGCGGTGGAAATCCCGATTATCGCTGAATACTGGCAGCTGTTCCGCACCGACTTCCTACCGCGTTGGTATGCCACTTCCGGCGATGCTCAGCCGAAGATCCTGTCGAATACCGATACCGATGATATTAACCAGTTTGTTGCCCCATTCACTGGCGATCAGTGGAAGCGTACCAAGGATGACAACAACATTCTGATGGTCCCGGAAAGCCGCTTCACCAAGAACCAGGATCTGAAAGTGTTGCCGATGGCATCGCTGCGTGGGCAAATCATCCCAACCCCGATGGAAGTTAAAGTCCATGCGAAGGATATTGACCTGAGCAAAGGCGTGGCGCTGGATTTGAGTGCGTTGACCAAGCCAGCGGCGGATGCGGCGGCCGAGCGTTTTGCCCTGCTGGGCATTGAGAGCCAGGCGAGCGGTTATCCGATCAAGACGGATATCAAGCCAGCGGCATTCAAAGGCGATCAGGCCGTTCCAGGTGCCTACCAACTGAAGATCGGCGAGAAAGGTGCCGAAATTGTCGGTTTCGATCAGACTGGGGTGTTCTATGGCCTGCAATCCATCCTGTCGCTAATCCCTTCGGATGGCAGCAAGAAGATTGCGACACTGGATGCCAAAGATGCACCGCGCTTCCAATACCGCGGCATCTTCCTGGACGTGGCGCGTAACTTCCACCACAAAGACGCCGTATTGCGCCTGCTGGATCAAATGGCAGCCTACAAGCTGAACAAATTCCACTTCCACCTGACGGATGACGAAGGTTGGCGCATTGAGATCCCTGGCCTGCCAGAGTTGACCGAAGTGGGCGGCCAGCGTTGTCATGACCTGAGCGAGACCACCTGCCTGATGCCACAATACGGCTCTGGCCCTGCACCGCACGGTGGCTTCTTCTCCCGTCAGGACTATATCGACATCGTTAAATATGCTCAGGCGCGCCAGATTGAAGTGATCCCTGAGATCGACATGCCGGCACACGCCCGTGCGGCGATTATTTCCATGGAAGCTCGTTACAAGAAACTGCTTGCCGAAGGGAAAGAGAAAGAGGCCAACCAGTTCCGCCTGGTGGATCCGACCGATACCTCCAATACCACCTCGGTGCAGTACTTCAACCGTCAGAGCTATCTGAACCCATGCCTGGATTCCTCCAAGAACTTCGTGGACAAAGTGATTGGTGAAGTGGCCCAGATGCACAAAGAGGCCGGTCAGCCACTGAAAACCTGGCACTTTGGTGGGGACGAAGCGAAGAACATCCGTCTGGGCGCCGGCTATACCGACGTGAAAAACCCGGAAGCGGGCAAGGGCATCCTCGATCTGAGCAAAGAAGACAAGCCGTGGGCCAAGTCGCAGGTTTGTCAGGCCATCATCAAAGATGGCAAAGTGGAAGATATGGAACACTTGCCAAGCTACTTCGGTCTGGAAGTCAGCCAGTTGGTGAAAGCGCACGGCATTGACAGAATGCAGGCGTGGCAGGACGGCCTGAAAGATGCCAAAGACTCGAAGGCCTTCGCGACCAAGCATGTGGCGGTGAACTTCTGGGATACTCTGTACTGGGGTGGCTTCGACTCGGCTAACGACTGGGCGAACAAGGGTTATGACGTGGTGATCTCTAACCCGGACTACGTCTATATGGACTTCCCGTATGAAGTCAGCCCGGACGAACACGGTTATTACTGGGGCACCCGCTTCAGCGACGAGCAGAAGATCTTCAGCTTTGCGCCGAACAACCTGCCGCAGAACGCCGAAACCTCGGTTGACCGTGATGGTAACCACTTCACCGCCAAGAGCGACAAACCGTGGCCGGGCGCATATGGTCTTTCCGCCCAACTGTGGAGCGAAGTGGTGCGTACCGATCAGCAGATGGAATACATGATTTACCCACGTGCCGTGTCGCTTGCAGAACGTGCATGGCACCGCGCCAGCTGGGAGCAGGATTACAAAGCTGGCCGTGAGTATAAAGGTGGTGAAACCCATCAGGTCGATACCAAAACTCTGGATCAGGACTGGCTGCGCTTTGCCAACCTGATCGGGCAGCGTGAACTGGCCAAGATGGATAAAGCGGGCGTGAGCTATCGCCTGCCGGTCCCAGGGGCACGTATCATCGGTGGCAAGTTGGAGGCGAATATTGCTCTGCCGGGCCTGGGAATTGAATATTCCACCGACGGCGGCAAACAGTGGCAGCGTTATGACGATAAAGCGCGCCCTGCGGTGGCGGGTGAGGTGCAAATCCGTGCAATCAGCCCGGATGGCAAACGCTTCAGCCGTGCCGAGCCAGTGAAAGCGTAAGTGAAAACTCCGCCCACCTGCGTGTCGGTAGAGGGGCGGAGATAGTGCAAGGTGAGAGCAAGCTGCAATTGTGATAATTGAGTGGATATTTTTCCCCGGGCCTGTCCGGGGATTTTTTTGCCTGTCATCTGGGCATAAAAAAACCGCCGTGTAGGCGGTTTTCGCGTTCTGGCGGGCCAGAATCAGTTCTTGTTGTGCAGCGTTTCATTCTCGCGGCAATCACCGGTTTCACAGTGGCCGTACAGGTACAGGCTGTGGTTGGTGAGCTTGATACCGTGTTGCTTGGCGATATCGCGCTGACGCACTTCGATGGATTCGTCGCTGAACTCGATCACTTTGCCGCAGTCCAGGCAAATCAGGTGATCGTGGTGGTGTTGCTGAGTCAGTTCGAAAACCGACTTGCCACCTTCAAAATTGTGGCGGGTCACAATACCTGCGTCGTCAAACTGGTTCAGCACGCGGTATACCGTGGCCAGGCCAATTTCTTCGCCCATATCTATCAGTTTTTTGTACAGATCTTCCGCACTGACGTGATGGCATGCCGGATCCTGTAATACTTCCAGGATTTTGAGTCGCGGAAGAGTGACTTTTAAGCCAGCCTTCTTCAATGCGGAGTTGTTATCAGTCATGCGGATTCAGTCCTGTTACTATGCTAATCAAGTTGAGGCGTGCTCGCCTATGGCATCGGTTGGCACAAAGCGTTAATTGCGTCTCATTATAGAACCGGTTGCCGCAAATAGAAACCGCCGGTTGTTAACAAACCTATCTTTGCACGTTTACAGGGTAATCATGCAAAGCTTTGATGGATGGGATAAACCGATATCTCAGTCTACCGTGGCGAGGTAGGAAGTTACAAACTTGTAGCTTCTATTGCTCTAATCCGTGATGCCGATAACAGAAGGGCGCGCTCAACGGCGCCCCTTCCATGTGTTACGTATCCGCCGGGGCAGAGGCTTAGCCGACGATCTCGGCCAGGCTCAGCTCTTCACTGATTTGCTTGACCCAGGCATCTACGCGTTCGTTGGTCAGCTCAGGTTGACGATCTTCGTCAATGGCCAGTCCGACAAAGTGATCATCGTCTGCCAGACCCTTGGAGGCTTCAAAATGGTAGCCTTTGGTTGGCCAGTGGCCGACGATGGCCGCACCGCGTGGCTCAATGATGTCGCGGATGGTGCCCATCGCATCGCAGAAATATTCCGCGTAGTCTTCCTGATCGCCACAGCCAAACAGCGCCACCAGCTTGCCGTTAAAGTCGATGTCTTCCAGCGTCGGGAAGAAATCATCCCAGTCGCACTGGGCTTCGCCGTAGTACCAGGTTGGGATACCGAGCAGCAGGATATCAAACGCTGCCAGATCTTCTTTGCTGCTTTTGGCGATGTCGTGGATTTCTGCCACATCGTTGCCGAACTTTTGCTGAAGCGTCTTTTGGATCATCTTGGCAATGTTTTCGGTATTGCCAGTGTCGCTGCCAAAGAAAATGCCTACATGAGCCATAGTAAAGATAACCTTTTAATTCAAATGAATGTGTTGCGTAAACGCGGCCTGAGGCGCTGCCAAGGGCAGGCTTGCTCAGCCGTAAATGCGTATCATGCCAGAAATTTGTCCTGAGGTTTTATCGCGTTTATGCGATGCCTCTGCGGAGGTGGAACCGATCTGGCGTCATCCTTAACGCCGTGCCGCGCGTGCGGCAGGAGAGATCAGTGTTCTGGCTGTTCTTCTGCCAGTTGGGCCAACAGCATTTGTTCGATCAATTCGCTGCGGCTGATATTGCGCTGGTCGGCCAGTTTGTTGAGAGCATCTACCGCGTCTGCGTTGATTTTCAGCTCCACACGCCGTAATCCACGCACTTTGTCCCGTCGTAGCTGATTGCGCTTATTAATTCTAAGCTGTTCATCACGGGAAAGCGGGTTGGTTTTCGGGCGCCCTGGACGGCGTTCATCTGCGAACAGATCCAGCGTCGTGCGATCCGTTTGTTCTTTTGCCATTGTTGCGCTACTGCAAGGGAGTTTGCATCAAAAAGCGGTTTACGCTTCCAGACGGTTCGATTTACACAATTCGGGCCAATAAACCCTAACCCAAATTCACCCCCAGCCAAGCGCAGTTTCACACCTGGACAGGGTGGCAAAATTATAGCGCGCCATATTACCCCAGCAGATGGAGCGACGACAATGCCTAACTTAGCCACAAACGCGCTAAGCTATTCTCTCTAGCGCGTTTTTTCGCCACTTAAGCTCAGGGCTGGTCAATAAAGCGGTGGATTGCCCGTAATACGGCGTCCGGTTTTTCCGCATGGACCCAGTGACCGGTGCCTGCAACCACATAGGCGCGCGCCTGCGGGAACTGGCGGGCGATGTCATCGCGGTAGCTATCTTGCACGTAAGGCGAGAGGCCACCACGGATAAATAGCGTCGGGTGCGGCCAGGGTGGAACCTCCTGCCAGCCGATAATGTTCTCATACTGCTCGATCAACACCGGCAGGTTGAACCGCCAACTGCCTGCATGGAAGGATTTCAACAGAAACTGGATCACGCCTTCTTCATCCAGCGTGGCCCGCATGAGCTGCGCAGCCTGCTGACGCTGAGTGATACCCGCATCGGTGACGGCTTGCAGTGCGGTAAAGATCTGGTCATGGCGGCGAGTGTCGTAATCCACCGGGGCGATATCGATCGCCACCAGCCGTTCAATCCGCTCCGGGGCTAGCGCGGTCAACGCCATCGCTGCTTTGCCGCCCATTGAGTGGCCGATTACGATGGCTTGCTCGATTTGCAAGTCGTCTAACAGCGTCAACAGATCCTGCGCCATCGCCGGGTAGGTCATCTCCGCCGCGCGCGGTGACAGCCCGTGATTGCGCAGATCGACCTTGATCACCGTATGCTGCTGGTTCAGATCGCGTGCCAGCACGCCCAGGTTATCCAGATTGCCAAACAGGCCGTGGATCAGCACGATCGGTAGGCTCGCTGGCGTGGCAGCCTCTGCGGCCAATAATTGATAATGTAATTTCATGGTGAAGTTCATGATCTTGAGATAATGAGTTAGGTTAACATGGCTAGAGAGATTATTGGTTGGTCCGCAGAATTTTGCCGATATTTCATGGTATGGTGAGGGCTTGGCGGCCAAGGCGGTTGGCTAAAGTCTGCTTTTGCCGTTTGGGAGAACATTGTAGTGTTCGCACCCGCGCTTTTAACCTTATAATCCCATGGCTTGAATGCACCAATTGGCTTCAGGTTCATAAGTAGAAAAAACGTACTGGATAAAGATGAAAACTATTGAAGTCGACGAAGAACTTTACCGTTATATTGCCAGCCACACGCAACATATCGGTGAAAGCGCGTCTGATATTTTACGGCGTATGTTGAAGTTTACCGCAGGACAGCCTGTGCGCACGGCTCCTGTGGTTGCCAGTGGCCAGGCAGAGCCGTCAGCGGCTGCCGTTGCAGCACAGCGTCCACGCGATCGTGTGCGTGCGGTGCGCGAGCTGCTGCTATCGGACGAATATGCCGAACAGAGCAAAGCTGTAAATCGTTTTATGCTGGTACTTTCCACCTTGTACACCCTCGATGCGGCGGGCTTTGCCGCGGCAACGGATTCGTTGCATGGCCGTACCCGGACCTATTTTGCTGGCGATCAGCAAACGCTGTTGGCCAACGGAACGCATACCAAGCCCAAGCATGTGCCAGGTACGCCTTACTGGGTGATCACCAATACCAACACCGGTCGCAAACGCAGCATGATCGAACACATCATGCAGGCCATGCAGTTCCCAGCGGAACTGATCGAGAAAGTTTGCGGCACCGTCTAATTTAGCGAACAGCCCGTCACGGTGGCCGTAAGCGACTCATTGCCCGGCCACAGTACTGGCATTTTAGGGAGTAGTCGATGGCTAATGACCCACGTGCCGGGCAACCCGCTCAGCAAAGTGATTTGATCAACGTAGCCCAGCTGACGTCGCAGTATTATGTGCTGCAACCAGAGGCCGGTAATGCTGCACACGCGGTGAAATTCGGTACCTCAGGGCATCGTGGCAGCGCGCTTCGTCAGAGCTTTAACGAAGCACATATCCTGGCGATCGCTCAGGCCATTGCCGAAGTGCGTCGTCAACAGGGCACCACTGGCCCTTGCTACGTGGGTAAAGACACCCATGCGCTGTCCGAACCCGCCTTTATTTCCGTGCTGGAAGTGCTGACCGCCAACGGCGTTGACGTGGTGGTGCAGGAAAATAACGGCTTTACGCCAACCCCTGCCGTGTCACACGCTATCTTGTGCTTCAACCGCAAAGGGGGCGCGCAGGCAGACGGCATCGTGATTACGCCTTCGCATAACCCACCTGAAGACGGCGGCATCAAATATAACCCGCCAAACGGTGGCCCAGCCGATACCAACCTGACTTCGGTGATTGAAAAGCGTGCCAACGAACTGCTGAGCCTCAAGCTGCAGGGCGTACAGCGTCAATCGCTGGAAAAAGCCTGGACTGGCGGCCATCTGCATGCGCAGGATCTGGTGCAACCTTACGTAGAAGGGCTGGTAGATATCGTCGATATGCCTGCCATTCAGCGTGCGGGCCTGAAACTGGGTGTCGACCCGCTTGGCGGTTCCGGCATTGCCTACTGGCAGCGGATTGCCGAGCACTATAAGCTGGATCTGACGTTGGTGAATGACTCCATCGATCAGACCTTCCGCTTTATGCACCTCGACCATGACGGCATCATCCGCATGGACTGCTCGTCCGAATCGGCAATGGCGGGCCTGCTGGCCCTGCGCGACAAGTTCGATCTGGCGTTTGCCAACGATCCGGACTATGACCGCCACGGTATCGTCACGCCTGCGGGCCTGATGAACCCGAACCACTACCTGGCCGTTGCCATCAATTACCTGTTCCAGCATCGCCCGCAATGGGGTGCCAACGTTGCCGTGGGTAAAACGCTGGTTTCCAGCGCGATGATTGACCGCGTAGTGGCCGATCTGGGCCGCAAGCTGGTGGAAGTGCCGGTCGGTTTCAAATGGTTTGTTGACGGCCTGTTCGACGGTAGCTTCGGCTTCGGCGGCGAAGAGAGCGCCGGGGCTTCGTTCCTGCGCTTCGACGGTACACCTTGGTCTACCGACAAAGACGGCATCATCATGTGCCTGCTGGCGGCAGAGATCACTGCGGTCACCGGTGAAAACCCGCAGCATCATTATAACGATCTGGCCAAACGCTTCGGTGCGCCAAGCTACAACCGTATCCAGGCTCCGGCAACCTCCGCACAGAAAGCGGCGTTGTCCAAACTATCACCGGAAATGGTCAAGGCCAGCACCCTGGCGGGTGATCCAATCACCGCGCGTTTGACGGCAGCTCCGGGTAACGGCGCTTCCATCGGCGGCCTGAAAGTGATGACAGACAACGGCTGGTTTGCCGCTCGGCCATCGGGTACCGAAGAGGCTTACAAGATCTACTGTGAAAGCTTCCTGGGTGCCGAGCACCGTGAGAAGATCGAACGCGAAGCGGTCGAGATCGTCAGCGAAGTGTTAGCTTCAGCCAAGTAATCTCTCCCTCGATAATGAAAAGGCGCTGTTTTTACAGCGCTTTTTTTATGCCTGTAATTTAGATATATCTAATTTCAGGTTACCTCTTGCGCATTTAGATATATCGATCTAGATTAGAGCCATCGACGCAGTTTAGATATATCTAAATGCGTCGATGCTCATATCATCAATCAAGAGGTAACAACCATGATGTTTAATCGATTTGCACGTCACCACGACCAGCGGGAAGAGGGGCATTGCCACCACCGCCGTGGCGGCCGTCATCATTTTGCTGGCCGCGGGGAACACGGCCGTGGTGGTGAAGAACATGGCCGGGGCGGGCGCGGGCGTCATCGCCTGTTTGAACACGGCGATCTGCGTTTGGTGCTGCTGGCGCTGGTAGAGCGTAAACCTAGCCACGGCTACGAGCTGATCAAGGCGATCGAAGAGGCTTCTTCCGGCCTGTATGTGCCAAGCCCTGGCGTGATTTACCCAACCCTCACGTTGCTGGAAGAGCAGGACTTCCTGGAACCGGCAGTGGCTGGCAATGGCCGTAAGAGCTACCAAATTACCGAACTCGGCAAGCAGGAGTTGCAAAAACATCAGGCGGCCATCGAAGTGATTTTTGCCCGCCTGGCTGGCGCTGGGCGTGACCATCGCCATGAGGGCAATCTGGCCGAAGGGATCTCCGAAGTGATGAATCGCCTGCGCTACCTGCTGCGCGGCAACATGATGCGTGCGGATTTGTCTCAGGAGCAGGTCGGGCGTATCAATCAGGCACTGCTGACCGCCGTGGAGGCTATCGAAGCCGAAATGGTATCGCCAAAACAGCCACAGGAGGATAACTGATGCCAGGCCACCGTTTCCGCATTACCGTAGAAGCCCTGACAGACCGTAAAGGCGAACCCGTCGACAAGCCGGAGTTGGTGTTTGAGGTAGAAAATCACGACGATATTCTGGCCATTGTTGAGCGCATTCAAGGGCGAGAGGATCTGAACTTTGGCGAACAGAACAGCGCGGCCTTTGCCGTCGGGCTCAAGCTGTTCTCCGAAGTGATGATAGAAAACCGTAAGCATCCGCTGTTTGAGCCACTGCGTGACTCGTTTAAGGCGTTTATGATCGGACTGAAAAAGGGGCCAACATCGTCGCAGGATTAAGGCATAAACCGATAGCCGACGCCGGTCTCAGTGAGCAGATGCCTGGGCCGCGCCGGATCGGCTTCCAGCTTTTGCCGCAGATGGCCCATATAAATGCGCAGATAGTGGCTGTGTTCGACGTAATTGGGTCCCCAGACGTGGCTGAGTAGCTGCCGCTGGGTGATCACCTTACCGGAGTTGGCCAGCAACTCGGACAGTAAACGGAACTCGATGGGCGTCAGATGCAGATCTTCACCGTTACGCAAGACGCTACGGTTGATCAGATCGACGGTGATATCGGAGAAGCTGACCAACGGGCTTTCCTGTTGGCTATTGGCGTGGCGGCGTAGCGCAACCCGCACCCGGGCCAGCAGTTCACCAATGCCGAACGGCTTGCTCAGATAGTCATCGGCCCCCGCATCCAGCGCGGCAATCTTGTCCTCTTCGGCATGGCGAGCGGAAAGGACAATCACCGGCACGGCGCTCCATTGGCGCAGATCGCGAATGTAGTCCAGCCCGTCGCCATCGGGTAACCCCAAATCAAGAATGATCAGATCCGGCTTGCGTGTGCCGGCTTCTATCAGCCCACGCTGCAGCGTTTCACTTTCAAATACCCGTAACCCTTCGCTCTCCAGCGCGGTGCGCACGAAGCGACGGATCTCTTTCTCGTCTTCCACAATCAGAATGTTAGTCGGCGATGTGGTCACGGGGCCTCTACTCTTTGGTTACAAGTCAAAATCTGCTCCATCCAATTCGGGTGGCTTTTCCAACGGCAGCATAAAGTGGAAACTGGCTCCGCCTTCGGCGCGGTTCTCCGCCCAGATGCGGCCGCCGTGTACTTCAATAATGGCACGACAAATCGCTAACCCCAAGCCGACGCCGGGGATCGCCGACTCTTTATTGCCACGGGAGAACTTGTCAAATATCAGTTGCGTCTGTTCCTCTGGGATGCCGGGGCCATTATCCCAAACCTCCACTTCCAGCCAGTCCTTTACTGCGTGGGCGCGGATCCCGATGATAGCATCGGCACCGGCATATTTATTGGCATTTTCCACCAGGTTGGTGAACACCCGCTCTAACAGGCTGCCATCACAGTTGATCAACACCATCTCTGGCGGCAACTCCACCTTGATCTCGTGCAATACCAGCAGCGGTTCCAGCATATGCAGTGAGGCACCGACGATCTCTTCCAGCGATTGCCACTCTTTACGCAGGTTAAAACCACCGGACTGAATGCGTGCCATATCCAGCAGATTGTTTACCAGGCGGGTGGTACTGAGCACCTGCTGGCGGATTTGGCTGGCCTGTGGGGCGTGGCTGGAGCCTTCGGTGGCCAGATCCAGCGTCAGGATCTCTGCCTGACCAAACAGCACGGTAAGCGGAGTACGCAGATCGTGAGAAAGGGCGGCCAGCAGCGAGTTACGTAGCTGTTCGCGTTCGGCATCCAGCTTGGCCTCTTCGGCGCTGCGGGCCAGATGCAGGCGCTCCAGCGCGCTGGCGATCAGCACCGCAAAGGTCTGTAACAGCCGCTGTTGCTCCGGCACCATTAACTGGCGCACATTGTTCGGCTCAATTGCCAGCAGGCCAAAGGTTTGTTTGGAGGTGCTGAGCGGCAGCAGTTGGTACGGCACACCGGGCAGGGTGTCGGTACCGGCCCCGGCGGGCAAGCCTTTGCCATAGCTCCAGCGGGCGATGGCCTCATCCACCGACAGCAAGCCGCCTTCTTCACCCACCATCTGTTGCAGGGAGCCATCCTCCTGCGGCAGCAGCAGTACGGTCTTGGCCTGGAAGCTGCTGGAGATAAAATGACGGCTGGTTTTGGCAATATCTTCTCTGCTCAACGCCTGGCTGAGCCCACGGGACATCTCATATAAATGGCGCGCCCGTTGTTCGCGATAGCGTGCCACCCGGGCCTGATAACGTACCCCGGCGGTCAGATTACCAATGGTGATACCGACGGTCAGCATCACGGCAAAGGTCAGCAGATATTGCATATCACTGACGGCGAACGACCATTCGGGCTGTACGAAGAACAAATCGAAGCTGGCGACGTTGATCACCGCGGCCAGCACCGAAGGCCAGCGGCCAAAGAACAGGGCAACAATCGCCACGCCCAGCAGATAAACCATCACCAGGTTGGCGGAATCGAAGCCCGGCAGTAACCATTGTGACAGCAACGTGATGATGGCGCACAAAGCTACGGCAACGGCACAGCCCCGCAATTGGAAACGCCATTTTTCGCTAAAGGCGCGATTATCGTGCTCTTTTATCTGCGGCTGGGGCGTATCGTTTTCCAGCGCTACAATCACCAGATCGAGATCCGGCCCAAGCTGGCCAAGGCGATCGGCAAAGCTGCCGCGTAGCTTCCAGCGCTGTTCGCCACGGCGGCCGATAATGATTTTGCCCAGGTTATGTTCCCGGGCATAGCGCAGTACCGCACGTTCTTCAGAAGGATCGGAAAGGGTGGCGGTTTCTGCCCCTAATTCTTGCGCCAGCCGCAAGGCGCGCAGGATGGCTCGCCGTTGATTTTCCGGCAGGCGGTGCAGCTTGGGGGTTTCAACATATACGGCATGCCAGTGGCAACCGAGGCGCGCCGCGAGCCGTGCTGCGATGCGCACCAGCTTTTCGCTACCGCTGTTATGGCCGACGCACAGCAGGATGCTGTCCCGGGTATGCCAGACCTTTTCACGCCCCTGATTATCGCGAAAGGCCCGCATTTGGTCATCAACGCGGTCGGCAGTGCGGCGTAGTGCCAATTCGCGCAGGGCGATCAGGTTACCTTTACGGAAGAAATGCTCGATGGCGCGTTCGGCCTGGCCTGGGATATAGACCTTGCCTTCGTTGAGCCGTTGGCGCAGATCGTCTGGGGGCAGGTCCACCAACACCACTTCGGTCGCTTCGTCAAACACGTGGTCAGGCACGGTTTCCCTGACCCGTACTCCGGTGATGCCGCCGACGACGTCGTTCAGGCTTTCCAGATGCTGGACGTTAACCGTGGTCAGCACATCGATACCGGCATCCAGCAGTTCGTCCACATCCTGCCAACGTTTGGGATGGCGTGAACCCTGGGCGTTACTGTGCGCCAGCTCATCCATCAGGATCAGGGCCGGATGGCGTGCCAAAGCGGCATCGAGGTCGAACTCCTGCACCTGGCGGCCACGATGTTGGATGCGTTTTGCTGGCAGGATCGACAACCCTTGCAGCAACGCTGCCGTTTCCTGGCGGCCGTGGGTTTCCACCACGCCAATCAGCACGTCTAGCCCCTGCGCCCGTTGCCGCTGAGCTTCCTGCAACATGGCGTAGGTTTTACCTACCCCGGCGCAGGCCCCGAAGAAGACTTTCAGTTTGCCGCGTGGCTTTTCATTGGCTAACGCCAGCAGGCTGTCTGGATCGGGGCGTTGCAGTTCGTCATCCACCATCAGAGTTCCTTGTTTACCCATGCAAAGCGGGTTCGGCAATGCCGAACCCTTTATTTAGCTACTTTTTATCACGTCTTCAGTTATTTCAACGCATCCAGCGCCATATTCAGCTTCAGCACGTTGACCACCGATTCCCCCATAAAATTGGGCGTGGCGCGATCGGTGTTTTCATCAATCAGCTTGGCAATCTGCTCCTGTGGCAACTGACGAGCGTTGGCGACACGCGCTACCTGGTACTTGGCGGCGGCCAGCGAAATTTGCGGATCCAGGCCACTGCCAGAAGCGGTCAGCAGATCGACCGGGATCGGCCCGCTCATCGCCGGGTTAGCCTGGCGCAACTGCGTTGCCCGCTCACCGATCGCTTTATCCAGCGCCGGGTTGGTGGCGGCCAGATTACTGCCGCCGGATGCCATCGCATTATAGGCCGAATCGCTGGTGGCAGAAGGGCGACCCCAGAAATAACCCGGTTGGGTGAAGTTCTGGCCAATCAACGCCGAGCCGACCGCTTTATCCCCTTGATAGAGCAACGAGCCGTTGGCCGCCCCGCTGAACAGCAACTGTGACAGCCCAGTGGTGAGTAATGGGTAAGCGATACCGGTGATCGCCGTCAGCAGGATCAGCATAACCAAAGAAGGACGTAAATAAGACATCATAAATTCCTCGTTATCTTAGCCGGCCATATTCAGCGCGGTCAGCAGCAGGTCGATCAGCTTGATACCCACGAACGGTACCAGCAGGCCACCCACACCATACAGCCACAGGTTACGGCGCAGCAGAGCCGCGGCGCTCATTGCTTTGTAACTCACCCCTTTCAACGCCAGTGGGATCAGGAAGACGATCACCAGAGCGTTGAAGATCACCGCCGACATAATCGCCGAGGCGGGGGAGTGCAACTGCATCACGTTCAGCGCATTCAACTGCGGATAGGTTGCCGCGAAGGCCGCCGGGATAATGGCAAAGTACTTCGCCACATCGTTGGCGATACTGAAGGTGGTCAGTGAACCGCGCGTCATCAGCATCTGCTTACCGATATGCACCACTTCGATCAGCTTGGTCGGGTTGGAGTCCAGATCGACCATGTTGCCCGCTTCCTTGGCCGCCTGCGTCCCCGAGTTCATGGCAACCGCCACGTCGGCCTGTGCCAGTGCAGGGGCGTCGTTGGTGCCGTCGCCGGTCATCGCAACCAGGCGTCCTTCCGCCTGATACTGACGGATCAGCGCCAGTTTGGCCTCTGGCGTGGCTTCCGAAAGGAAGTCATCCACACCGGCTTCAGCTGCGATGGCGGCGGCGGTCAGGCGGTTATCCCCGGTGATCATCACCGTCTTGATGCCCATCTTGCGCAGTTCGGCAAAGCGTTCTTTAATCCCGCCTTTGACGATGTCTTTCAGCGCCACGACCCCCAGCACGCGTGGTCCTTCGGCGACCACCAACGGCGTACCGCCGGTACGAGCGACGCTTTCCACCAACTCATCTACTGCACGTGGGAAGTGGCCATTGTTGGATTCGACGTGGCGGCGAATGGCGTCCACCGCCCCTTTACGGATCATCCGGTCCTGCACGTTGACGCCGCTCATGCGGGTTTGCGCAGAGAAAGGCACGAAGGTGGCATTCAACGCCTGCAAATCGCGTTCGCGCAGGTTGAAGCGCTGCTTGGCCAGCACCACGATACTGCGGCCTTCCGGCGTTTCATCGGCTAGCGAAGAGAGTTGGGCGGCATCGGCCAGCTCTTGCTCTTTTACCCCAGGTGCCGGCAGGAATTCGGATGCCTGACGGTTACCGAGGGTGATGGTGCCGGTCTTGTCCAACAGCAATACGTCAACGTCACCGGCGGCCTCAACGGCGCGCCCGCTGGTGGCAATCACGTTGGCTCCCAGCATGCGGCTCATCCCGGCGACGCCGATAGCGGACAATAGCCCACCGATGGTGGTCGGGATCAGGCAGACCAGCAAGGCCACCAACACGGTGATCGACACTATGCTGCCGCTGCCTGCGGCTTCCACGCTGTATTGCGAGTAAGGGAACAGGGTTGCGGTTGCCAGTACGAACACGATAGTCAACGCCACCAGCAAAATGGTCAGCGCCACTTCGTTTGGGGTTTTACGGCGTTTGGCACCTTCGACCATGGCGATCATACGATCGAGGAAGGTTTCCCCTGGGTTGACGCTACACTGCACCACCAGCCAGTCGGACAGAATACGCGTCCCGCCGGTCACGGAGGAGAAGTCACCACCGGATTCACGGATCACCGGTGCAGATTCACCGGTGATGGCGCTTTCATCGACCGATGCGCCGCCTTCCAGCACTTCGCCATCGCAAGGGATAGTATCGCCAGCTTCTACCAGCACGATATCCCCTTTACGCAGGCTCTCGGCCGAGACTTTCTCGGTGGCCCCATCACGCTTCGGTGTGGCGAGTTTCTTCGCCCAACTGGTTTTCTTGGTGCCCTTCAGGCTTTCTGCCTGAGCCTTGCTGCGTCCTTCCGCCAGCGCCTCGGCGAAGTTGGCGAACAGCACGGTAAACCACAGCCACATGGCGATGCTGCCGGTAAAGGCCGCGCTACCTTCGGCGTTGCCTGAAAGCACCGCCAGCCAAATGACTGAAGTCAGGATACTGCCGAGGTACACCACGAACATCACCGGGTTACGCCACTGAACGCGTGGGTCCAGCTTTTTCACCGCATCGATCAGCGCGGTACGCATCAGTGCCGGTTCAAACAGTGCGCGTTGTTTGCGAGTCATCTTGTTCTTCTCTCTGTTATGACTGTTAATTGGCCAACCACAGTTGTAAATGTTCGGCTACCGGGCCTAGCGCCAGCGCTGGGACAAAGGTCAAGGCACCGACCAGCAGGATGGTACCGACCAACAGGCCGATAAACAGTGGCCCGTAGGTTGGCAGCGTGCCGTTGCCCGCCGGTTGGCGTTTTTTGACACACAGCGAACCCGCAATGGCCAGCACCGGCAGGATCACCCCAAAGCGACCAACAAACATCGCAAAGGCCAGCAGCAGGTTGTAGAACGGCGTGTTGACGCTCAGACCGGCAAAGGCGCTACCGTTGTTGTTGGCTGCCGAAGAGACTGCGTACAGCACTTCACTGAAGCCATGCGCCCCTGGGTTGAGGATGCCAGCACGACCGGCGTCGGTAGCAATCGCCAACGCGGTGCCCAGCAGCACCAAGGTCGGCGTCACCAGGATTGCCAGTGCGGTCATCTTCATGTCATAAACATCGATCTTCTTGCCGAGATATTCCGGCGTGCGGCCAATCATCAGCCCGGCGATAAACACCGTCAGCAGCACGAACAGCAGCATGCCGTACAGGCCGGAACCGACGCCGCCGAACACGACCTCGCCAATCTGCATCAGCCACATCGGCACCATACCACCCAGTGCGGTAAAGGAGTCATGCATGGCGTTGACCGCACCGCAGGAGGCCGCAGTGGTCACCACCGAGAACATGCTGCTGGCGAGAATGCCAAAGCGGGACTCTTTGCCTTCCATATTGATGTTGCTGCTACTGCCAAGCGCGCTCAGATGCGGGTTACCAGCCAGTTCAGCATTCATCACCACGATCACCGCAACGATAAAGATCAGCGCCATGGCCCAGATCAGCGCGTGACCCTGACGGTTTTCACCGGCCACCTGACCAAAGGCGAAGCACAGGGCGCAAGGGATCAGGAAGATCGCCAGCATCTGCACAAAGTTGGTCAATACGGTCGGGTTTTCAAACGGATGCGCCGAGTTGGCACCGAAGAAGCCACCGCCGTTAGTACCGAGCATCTTGATCGCTTCCTGAGAAGCCACTGGTCCCATTGGCAAGGTCTGCTGTGCTCCTTCCAGCGTGGTGACATGCAGGTAAGGCAGGAAGTTCTGCAATGTCCCCTGGCTGACGAAGAACAACGCGATCAGCAGTGACAGCGGCAACAACACATACAGGGTAATGCGCAGGATATCGATCCAGGCGTTACCGATGGTGGCGCTGGAACGGCGTGCAAAGGCCCGGATCAGGGCAAAGGCAACGGCGATACCGGTGGCGGCAGACAGGAAGTTCTGTACCGTCAACCCGGCCATCTGGCTGAGATAGCTGAGGGTATTTTCCCCGCTGTAGGCCTGCCAGTTGGTATTGGTGACGAAGCTGACGGCAGTATTGAACGCCAGATCCCAAGATAAACCGGGGAACCCTTGCGGGTTGAGCGGTAAGGAACCCTGTGCCATCAGCAGCACCAACAGCAGCACCAAACCGAGGATATTGAACCACAGGATCGCCAGTGCGTATTGCCACCAGGTCATCTCGGCGGTGTCATTACCACAGCAACGCCAGACGGTTGCTTCCACATGGCGCAGCACCGGTAGCGGCTCTCCCTCGATCAGGCGAGCCATAAAGCTGCCCAGGGGACGGGCCAGCACCAGAAGCACCAGCATAAAGCTGGCGATCAACAAGAAGGCTGAAGCTGCCATCAGAAGTCCTCCGCATTAAACAGGGCATAAACCAGATAGCCCAACAGCAGCAGAACCAACAGCGCACCACCAATAACGCTGAAACTCACGGGACACCTCCAGAGGTGTTGTTTTTGATAGCCTGAGTGTAGGGAGGGCAGTAGAAAGAAGATGAAAAAATAGCGTGGACGGGTGTAAAAAAAGTATAAAAATGATTGAAATAACGGCAAAAATTGGCGGTTTTATACGCAGCAAGGGCGTGGGGGGATGGGGTGTTGGCATAAAAATCCGTTTAACGACCCCAACAACGCCAAGAAACCACAATGTAACCAATGTTAAGTTAGTTATTAACCTTGATGTAACAAAATTACGTTGTGGAGGCCTTTTTTGTGCTCTTTTTGCGCATTTTAGTGGTCGGATGAGTTGTAAAATTACACCCTATGCGGTAATATTTTGCTCAGTTTCCAATTGGCCATCATTTATCGTTTTGCATTGCGTCGGGTCCTGACAACCTGGCGCGGATGTTTTTAAGGAGGTTCGTATGTCTAACTACCAAGCCTATCCGTTGCATCGGGTCCTCCTGCGCCGTAGCGCAGTGATTCTGGTCGGTGTTCTTGCCTTGCCGGTGATGCTGTTCCGTGCCGATCGCGCACGTTTTTACAGCTATTTACACCGCGTCTGGTCAAAAACCAGCAATAAACCGGTCTGGCTGCAACAGGCAGAAACGGCGTCCTGCGATTTTTATTAATCCTGGCCCGTAGCAATACTACGAACCCTCGCCCCTTTGGCGGGGGTTTTTGCGTTTTAAGCCGCAGTAACGCATTAACTCCTCTACACTTCTAGCATTAACCCGTTGGTGGGAGACAAGATATGAGCAACAAGATCCCTATTGGAATCAGTGCCTGCCTGTTGGGCAGTGCGGTGCGTTTCGATGGTGGCCATAAACGCTGCGAATTTGCCGTGGAACAATTGGCGCCCTATGTCGCGTTTGAGCCGATTTGTCCCGAAATGGCGATTGGCTTGCCAACGCCACGGCCTGCGCTGCGTTTGGTTAAAAACCAACAGCAGACGCGGTTGCTCCACAGCAATGACCCCAATGTAGATCTTACCGAACGGATGCAACAGTTCTCTGAACTGCGGGTTAGCCAGTTGCAACATTTATGCGGCTACATAGTCTGCGCAAAATCGCCTACTTGCGGAATGGAGCGGGTCAAGCTCTGGGACGAGAACGGCCAGGGGGCGCGTAAAAGTGGCGTCGGGCTGTTTGCCGCCGAGCTGCTCCAGCAAATGCCGTGGTTGCCGGTAGAAGAAGACGGTCGTCTGACCGATCCCGTGCTGCGGGAAAACTTTGTCGAACGGGTGTTTGCCCTTTATGAACTGAATATGCTGTGGCGCCAGGGGTTAACTCGTGGTGGGCTGATCGCTTTTCATAGCCGTTATAAACTTTCACTGTTGGCGCATTCACAGCCAGAGTACCGGGAGCTGGGGCGTTTCGTCGCGGATATTGAACGCTGGGAGTCGCTGGACGCTTTTGCGGTGGAATATCGCCAACGCCTGATGAGGCTATTGCAGCACAAGGCGACACGGCGCAACCACACCAACGTCTTGATGCATGTTCAGGGTTACTTCCGCCGCCAGCTCAGCAGCTCTCAGCGCCAGGAACTGGCCAGGCTTATCGATCACTATCGCCAGGGGATGCAACCGCTGCTGGCACCGATTACGCTGTTAAAACATTACATGGCCGAATATCCTGATAGCTATCTGGCGCAACAGCGCTATTTTGAGCCCTACCCGGAGGCGCTGCGCCTGCGCTACGGCCATTAACCCGCAAGGAGTGTTATGACCACGCATCTGGTCTGGTTGCGTAACGATCTGCGCATTACGGACAATAAAGCCCTCTCCGCCGCCTGTAGCGATCCGCAAGCCAAGGTGATGGCGGTATTTATCGCTACACCCGCGCAATGGCGGCAGCACAATATGGCACCACGCCAGGCGGCGTTTATTCACGCTAATCTGCTACAGGTACAAGCGGCGCTGGCGGCTCGGGGCATTGAACTGATTTGCCATCAGGGAGGCGATTTTGCCGGTTCGGTTAACTGGCTGGTGGAGTTCTGCCAGCGCCAGCAGGTCTCGGCCCTGTTTTACAACCGTCAGTATGAAATCAATGAGCGTCAACGTGACGCCCGCCTTGAGCAGGCGTTGGCCGGGCAGGTGAGCTGCCACAGCTTTGATGATAGCCTGCTGTTGCCCCCCGGCAGCGTGCAAACCGGCAACGGCGAGATGTACAAGGTCTATACGCCCTTTCGCAAAGCCTTTCTCCAGCGGTTGACCGAGTCCGATGTGAGCTCTCTGCCGGCCCCACGCCCGCGTGGGGAAGCCGTTGGTTTTACCGCAGCGGCGGCGTTCGATTATCCCTTGGCTGAAGTGGGAGAGGGCTATCCCGCAGGCGAAGAGGCTGCATTGCACAGGCTGCGTGCTTTCTGCCGCGAGCAGGTGCAAGACTATGCCGCACAGCGCGATTTGCCCGCCATTGCCGGCACCAGCAATCTGTCACCCTATCTGGCTATTGGCGTTATCTCCCCGCGCCAGTGCGTCAACCGTCTGCGCGTCGAGTGCCCTGATGTGCTGGAAGATCCGCAAAGTGGTGCTTTCTGTTGGCTTAATGAGCTGATCTGGCGAGAATTTTATCGTCACCTGATGGTGGCGTATCCTGCGTTATGCAAGCACCGTCCCTTTATCGCCTGGACGGATAAGGTATGCTGGCAACGCAACGACGCGGCGTTACTGGCCTGGCAACAGGGCAATACCGGTTACCCGATTGTCGATGCTGCCATGCGTCAGCTCAATCAAACCGGCTGGATGCACAATCGCCTGCGGATGATCGTGGCCAGCTTCCTGGTCAAGGATTTGCTGATCGACTGGCGCGCCGGTGAACAGTATTTCATGTCCCAATTGCTGGATGGCGATCTGGCCGCCAACAACGGTGGCTGGCAGTGGGCCGCCTCTACCGGCACCGATGCTGCACCTTATTTCCGTATCTTTAACCCGACCACTCAGGGCGAACGTTTTGATCCAAAAGGCACTTTTATCCGTAAATGGTTGCCTGAACTGGCGGATGTACCGGACAATGAGCTCCATCAACCCCATCGCTGGGCGGAAAAGCAGCAGCAGGTTCTGAATTATCCGCCGCCGATAGTCCAACACCAGCAGGCTCGGCTGGAGACGTTGGCGGCTTTTGAAGCGGCCAAGCGAGGGGGACTTTAAAGTAACAGCAAGGAGCTTCCTGATGATGAAGAAACTACTGGCCCTGTGCCTGGGCGGCTATTCCGCGTTGGCCGTGGCCGGTTTTGACGTAGTGGCGCTGGGCGTCGACGGTGGCGTCAGCGACGGCAATCTGACTTCTTATCTGATCCGCAGTGATAGCCAGACGCAGTATCTGGCACTGGATGCCGGGACGCTGCTGCCGGGGATTGCCAAAGGGCTGGAAAAGGGTAGTTTTCCTCAGGTCACGCCCGAGCTGGCGGCTCCCTACACCCCACAGGGCTATATTTTCAGTCAACTGATTGGCGGTTACTTCATTAGCCACGGCCATCTGGATCACGTCGCTGGGCTGATCCTCGGTTCACCGCAAGACAGTAAGAAAACCGTTTATGCGCAGGCCGATACCGTATTGACGCTACGCAATCACTATTTTAACTGGAAGGCCTGGCCCAACTTTACCGATGCCGGTAATGGCTCGCGGCTGGGCACTTACCGTTTGCAAACGGTACGCCCGCTGCAGCGCGTCACCCTGGGCCTGACCGGTTTGAGCGGGGTGATGTACCCCCTTAGCCACGATCGCTATCCCTCATCGATGTTGCTGGTGGCCGACCGTGAAGGATCATTTGCCTACTTTGGCGATACCGGGCCGGACGCGCTGGAGCAGTCACGTAATTTGGATAGTGCGTGGCGCGAGCTGGGGCCGCTGATTGAGCAGAAGAAGCTAAAGGGCATGATTATCGAAACCTCTTACCCGAACGAGGTGGATGATAAACACCTGTACGGTCATCTTACCCCGGCCTGGCTACTGAAAGAGCTGAAAAACCTACAGCAGTACAGCGGCGGAGAGGGATCGTTAAAAGATCTGCCGGTGATCATCAGCCACATCAAGCCCAGCCTGAAACAGGGGGAAGATGCGCGTGCTACCATCAAGCAACAGCTGGATCAGGGCAACGATCTGGGGGTGAAATTTATCCTGATGGAACAGGGCGATCGGCAACAATTTTGAATGAGAGTGAGATGACTATGCATAACCTAGATCTGGAACATCTGATCAACAGCGAACTCAACTGTGCGGCCTTCCAGGACTACGCGCCAAATGGCCTGCAGGTGGAAGGGCGGGCGCATGTGCAGCGCATCGTGACGGGAGTGACGGCCTGCCAGGCATTGTTGGATGCGGCGGTGGAACATCAGGCCGATGCCATAGTGGTGCATCATGGTTACTTCTGGAAAAACGAAGCACCCGCGGTGCGCGGCATGAAGCGTAACCGGCTGAAAACTCTGCTGAGCAATGATATCAACCTCTATGGCTACCACTTACCGCTGGATGCACACCCGGAACTGGGCAATAACGCGCAGTTGGCAAAGGCGTTGGGCATCCGCGTGATCGGCGAGATCGAGCCTTTGGTGCCGCACGGAGAATTTGAGCAACCGCTCAGCGCTGGTGAACTGCAACAGCGTATCGAAAGCCGTCTTGGCCGTGCGGTGCTGCACTGTGGCGATAATGCTCCGCAGGCAATCCGTCGGGTGGCCTGGTGTACCGGTGGCGGCCAGGGATTTATCGACAGCGCTGCGCGATTTGGTGTTGATGCATTTATCAGCGGAGAGGTTTCTGAGCAAACCATTCATACGGCGCGGGAGATGGGGGTGCACTTTTTTGCCGCCGGCCATCACGCGACGGAACGCGGTGGGATCAAGGCGTTAGGCGAGTGGTTAGCGCAACATCACGGCTTTGACGTCACCTTTATCGATATCCCCAATCCGGCCTGATTTGCCTATGGGTTCGGTAAAACGAACCCTTTAGCGCTGCTAATCCCTTATATTCCCGAAGGTTGCTCTCTTGACAGCCGACGTTACGTCCCGCATAACTGATACGCTTTTCAAATAATAAAATACCCTGTGAACTTCAAGTTGCTACCCAGTGACCCGCTCATTCGTTCGTGAGCGGTCAGTCATGCTGCGGCTTGAAACACGACGAGTATAAGGAGATAGGGGTGCAACGAGCACAATATTACCTGCTAGGGGAACGCGCTGTAGTGCTTGAATTGGCACCCCCGGTGACGCTGCAAAGTCAGCAGCGCATCTGGGCATTGGCAGAAAAGTTAAATCACCACGCTGACGTGCGGGAAGTGGTGCCGGGAATGAATAACCTGACGCTGTTGCTGTATACGCCGCAGGCCGATGCCGAGGCGATGCTGGAACTGCTGCGTCAAGGATGGGAAGGCAACGAAAGTCTGGTGCCAGAATCCCGCGATGTTGATATCCCGGTGATCTATGGCGGTGAATATGGCCCAGACCTGGATGAGGTGGCGCGCCATACCGGCATGACGCCGCAACAGGTAGTGGAATGCCATTCATCGGCCGCGTATGTGGTTTATTTCCTGGGCTTCCAACCTGGTTTTACCTACCTGGGTGGGATGCCGGAGCGTCTGGCTACTCCTCGCCGAGCGGAACCGCGACTGTCTGTTGCTGCGGGTTCTGTGGGGATTGGTGGCGGCCAGACGGGGATCTATCCGCTGGTTACGCCGGGTGGTTGGCAACTGATTGGCCGCACGCCGCTGGCGCTGTTTAATCCTAATGAAATGCCGCCGACGCTGTTGCGCCCGGGCGATAACGTGCGCTTTGTACCGCAAAAGGGGGGCGTATGCTGAAGATCTTGCGAGCCGGTATTTACACCACCGTCCAGGACCTGGGGCGTAACGGTTTCCGGCGTTTGGGCATCAGCCAGGGAGGCGCTCTGGATATCCCTGCGCTGAAAATAGCCAACCTGCTGGTGGGCAACCCGGCTGAAGCGGCCGGGTTGGAGATCACGCTGGGGCAATTCAGTGCCGAATTTACCCATAATGGGTGGATTGCGCTGACCGGCGCAGGCTGCGATGCTCAGTTGGACGGCAAATCTTTGTGGACGGGCTGGCGCTATCCGGTAAAAAAAGGCCAGCAACTGACGCTGAAGATGCCTAAACGCGGGATGCGTAGCTATCTGGCGGTGTCTGGTGGTATCAATGTGCCGGAGATGCTGGGCTCACGCAGCACCGATCTGAAAGCGGGCTTTGGTGGATTGGAAGGTCGTCAGTTGAAGGAAGGCGACCTGCTGCCAGCGGGTAAGCCGCAGGCGCTGCCGACTACGGTCATCGGTGTGAAACAGCCGCTGTTCAGCAACCGGATAAGGGTGTTGACCGGGCCGGAATATGACGAGTTCAGCCAACAGGCGCAGGACGATTTCTGGCGCACTGCTTGGCAGCTCAGTCCGCAGAGTAACCGCATGGGGTATCGCCTGCACGGTGGTAGTGCCCTGACGCGCACCACTGAACGGGAAATGCTCTCCCATGGCCTGATACCTGGCGTCATCCAGGTTCCACACAATGGTCAGCCGATCGTCTTGATGGCCGATGCTCAGACTACCGGGGGATACCCGCGTATTGCCTGCGTGATCGAGGCCGATCTGTTCCACTTGGCGCAGATCCGCCTGGGGGATGCGCTTCACTTTATCCCCTGCACCCTGGCAGAGGCGCAGCGCGCCAAGGCTGAACAGGATCACTTTATTCAACAGATTGCCTGGGGGGTTAAATGATCGTCGATTTGAATGCCGATCTCGGTGAAGGTTGCGCCAATGACGAAGCGTTGTTGCAGTTGGTCAGCTCGGCCAATATTGCCTGCGGCTTCCATGCCGGGGATGCCCAGACCATGCGCCAATCGGTGCGCTGGGCGTTGCAATACGGTGTGGCGATTGGTGCCCATCCCAGTTTCCCGGATCGGGAAAACTTCGGCCGCACCCGGATGCAGTTACCGGTAGAAACGGTGTATGCCCAAGTGGTGTATCAGTTGGGTGCGCTGGCCGCCATTACCCGTGCTGAAGGCGGCGTGATGGCCCATGTGAAACCGCACGGCATGCTCTACAACCAGGCGGCGGTGAAGCCTGAACTGGCCGAAGCCATCGCTCGTGCAGTGTATGCGGTAGATCCTTCGTTACGCTTGGTGGGGTTGGCTGGCAGTGAGCTGATCCGCGCAGGAGAAAAACTGGGGTTGGCGACGCGGCAGGAAGTGTTTGCCGATCGTGGCTATCAGGCCGATGGAACATTGGTACCTCGTGGGCAACCTGGGGCACTGATCGCCAGTGATGAACTGGCATTGCAACAGACGCTGGAAATGGTTCGCCACCAGCGTGTACGAACCATTGAGGGGGGCTGGGCCTCCGTCAAGGCTGAAACCGTTTGCCTGCACGGCGACGGGGAACATGCGCTGGCCTATGCCCGGAAGCTGAGAGAGAGCTTTGCTCAGCAGCAGATTGGCGTCAGCGCCACATAAAAAAATAATGACTACAGCAAACACAACATTGCCCGTAAGACCGAGGGCGACAAGAGGGACGTTAATATGGAACAAGCGGTAAACCTCTGGCCACTGATAGGCATCGCTGCCATCGTGGTTGGATTTGTATTGCGTTTTAACCCGGTGCTGGTGGTGATCGCCGCCGGTATTATCACCGGGCTGGCAGCTTTGATGCCGCTGGATGTCATTTTGGAAAAGCTCGGCGAGGGCTTTCTCAATACCCGTAACCTGCCGCTGATCCTGCTGTTGCCGCTGCCGATTATCGGGCTGTTAGAGCGCCACGGCTTGAAAGAGCGTGCGCAGGCGTGGATAGCCAAAATCAAAAGCGCCACCGCAGGGCGTTTACTGATCGTTTACCTGTTTGTGCGTGAAGTGACGGCGGCAATGGGGCTGACCAGCCTGGGCGGCCAACCTCAGATGGTACGTCCGCTGTTGGCACCGATGGCGGAGGGGGCCACGGAAAACCGCTATGGGGAACTGCCGGAACGTGTGCGCTATCGTCTGCGGGCAATGTCTGCCGCGACCGATAACGTCGGGCTGTTCTTTGGCGAAGACATTTTTGTCGCCTTTGGCGCGATCATCTTTATGCATAACTTTATGCTGGAATCCGGCGGCATTCAGACCGAACCACTGCACATTGCGCTGTGGGGGATCCCAACGGCGATCTTTGCCTTCCTGATCCACTCGTTCCGTTTGTACCGCATGGACAAGCAACTCAACGCTGAACTGAGCAAACTTAACCAGGCTGCGTTGCAGGCCAAGGGAGAAGGCCAATGATATTCCAACAACAATATCTCTATTGGCTGGCGGGCGCGGTATTACTGATCGTCGCCGCGATGTCGTTTGGCGATAAGGCCAACCCACGTCGTATCTCTACCGGTCTGTTCTGGGCCTTGTATGGATTGATCTTCCTGGTGGGGGATTGGACCTATGGGCTATTTGGCTCAGGGGCCGAAGCCAAACGTCAACTGCATATCACCGTGGGGGTTCTGGTGGTGGTGATGGCTCTGATCGCCGGTTTTGGCGGTGTGCGTCTTGGCAGCTATCATCAGCGCAGCCCGCAAGAGCGCGAAACCAGTGCCAAACGCTTGGGCAACCGTCTGTTTATCCCGGCGCTGGCGATCCCGGTCGTCACGGTGATCGGTGTGCTGCTGTTCAATAATATCCCGGCCTTGCAACAGGCGGTGTTTGGCAGCGGTAACCACTCCACCTTGATCACGCTGTTCTCCATGACCCTCGGCTGTTTGCTTGGCCTGGTTATTGCGGTGAAGATGACCCGTGAGAAAATGTCGCAGCCAGTGCAGGAAGCTCGTCGTCTGTTGGATTCCATCGGCTGGGCCTTCATCCTGCCGCAGATCCTGGCTACTCTTGGCCTGCTGTTCACCGTTGCGGGCGTTGGTACGGCCATCTCCCACTTAACGCAGGAATACCTGGCGGTAGATAACCGCTTTATCGCCGTAGCGGTGTATGCCATCGGCATGGCCGTGTTGACCATGATCATGGGGAACGCGTTTGCGGCCTTCCCGATTGTCACTGCGGGTATCGGTATTCCGATCCTGGTACTGCAACATGGTGGTAACCCCGCGGTGATGGCGGCTATCGGCATGTTCTCCGGCTATTGCGGCACGTTGATGACGCCAATGGCTGCTAACTTTAATATTGTACCGGCGGCGTTACTGGAGTTGCCGGACAAGAATGCGGTCATCAAGGCGCAGATACCGACCGGGGTCACGTTGCTATTGGTTAACGTATTCCTGCTTTATTTCCTGATGTTCCTCTAGGAGAACGCATGCAGAAAGTATTGATTACCGGCTTTGAGCCGTTTGACGGCGAGCGTGTCAACCCATCCTGGGAGGTAGTGAAGCAGCTTAACGATCTGGAGCTTGGCGGGGCGCATATTATTGCGCGTCAGCTACCTTGCGTCTTCGGTGAGGCGTTGACGGTGTTGAACGCGGCCATTGACGAAGTTCAGCCAGCGATGGTGTTGGCGATCGGTCAGGCGGGCGGGCGTACCGACATCACGCTGGAGCGGGTCGCGATTAACGTCGATGACGCGCGCATTCCCGATAATCAGGGACAGCAGCCGATCGACCAGGCCATTGTAGCTGACGGCCCGGCGGCCTATTTCAGCACCTTGCCGATCAAGGCGGTGGTGAATGCGATGCGTGAGGCTGGCATTCCGGCCTCGGTATCACAAACCGCCGGGACCTATGTCTGTAACCATGTGATGTACGGTCTGTTGCACCGTTTAAGCGGGCAGCAGGCGGTGAAGGGCGGTTTTATCCATATCCCTTACCTGCCTGAGCAGGCTGCACAGCATCCTGGTGCGCCGAGTATGGCAGCACAGACGGTGCTGTTTGCTTTGGAAATGGCGATTTCGATTGCCTTGCAGGTAGAACATGACTTGAAAGTGGTGGGTGGCGCCACGCATTGAGGTGATTTATGCTACCTCCATGTTAACCTCAGGGTTCGGCTTGCCGGACCCTTTTCAATCAAGGAGTTGTCCATGCCAGAAGGGCCGGAGATCCGCCGGGCGGCAGATAAGCTGGCGGCGGTGATGATCGATCAGCCACTGACCGAAGTCTGGTTTGCTTTCCCACAATTGAAACACTATCAGGGCGAGCTGGTCGGTGAACGTATCACTGCCATTGAACCGCGTGGTAAAGCCTTGTTAACCGATTTTTCCAACGGTTTGACCATGTACAGCCACAACCAGCTTTACGGCGTGTGGAAGGTGGTGCGAGCGGGCGAAACGCTAGAAACCAAGCGCGATCTGCGCGTACGACTGGAGACTGCCGAGTGGGCGATCTTGTTGTACAGCGCTTCGGATATCACCATTGCGCCGCGCGGTGAGATCGAGCAACACCCGTTCTTAAAGCGTATTGGCCCTGACGTGCTGGATATGGCTTTGACCGTGCAGCAGGTGGAACAGCGGCTGTTATCGCCGGCGTTTTGTAAGCGCCAGTTAGGCGGGATGCTGCTGGATCAGTCTTTTCTGGCTGGCCTGGGCAACTACCTGCGAGCCGAGATTTTGTGGCAGGCAGAACTGGCACCCAAGCATAAACCGCAGGATCTCACCCCTGATGCGTTGCATCAGTTGGCGCAGGCGTTGTTGGATATTCCACGTATTTCATACCAGACCCGTGGTCAGGTAGATGAAAATCGCCATCATGGCACGCTGTTCAGCTTCAAGGTGTTTCATCGCAGTGGTGAGCCTTGCCCGCGCTGTGGGGCAATGATCGAGAAAACGGCGCTATCTTCGCGACCGTTCTATTGGTGCCCGGTTTGCCAGAAGTAACCCATAAAAAAACGCTGCCAGTGGGGCAGCGTTAAGTCGATAGGGTCATTAGCCGAGTTGGGGCGAATATGACGCCCCTGCTAAAGCTTACTTCTTAACCTGAGACTTGAACTCACGCTCGGCATAGCCGGTATACAGCTGACGTGGGCGGGCGATCTTGATGCCTTCGTCGTGCATTTCGTTCCAGTGGGCAATCCAGCCAATGGTACGGGCAATTGCGAAGATCACCGTAAACATGGAAGAAGGAATACCCATCGCTTTCAGGATGATGCCTGAATAGAAATCGACGTTCGGGTACAGTTTCTTCTCGATGAAGTACGGGTCGTTCAACGCGATGTGTTCCAGCTCCATCGCGACCTGCAGCAGGTTGTCGTCTTTCTTGTTCAGTTCTTTCAGCACTTCGTGACAGGTTTCACGCATCACGGTGGCGCGTGGATCGTAGTTTTTGTACACGCGGTGGCCAAAGCCCATCAGACGGAACGAGTCATTCTTGTCTTTGGCGCGCTTGATGAACTCAGGGATGTGCTCAACGGTTTTGATCTCTTCGAGCATCTTCAGTGCCGCTTCGTTGGCACCGCCGTGCGCAGGCCCCCATAGGGAAGCGATACCGGCCGCGATACAGGCAAACGGGTTGGCACCTGAGGAACCGGCGGTACGCACGGTGGAGGTGGACGCGTTCTGCTCATGGTCGGCATGCAGGATCAGAATACGATCCATGGCGCGTTCCAGCACTGGGTTCACCACGTACTCTTCGCAAGGTGTAGCAAACATCATGCGCAGGAAGTTACCGGCGTAGGACAGGTCGTTGCGTGGATAAACAAACGGCTGGCCAAGGGAATATTTGTAACACATCGCTGCCACGGTAGGCATTTTGGACAGCAGGCGGAACGCGGTGATCTCACGGTGACGTTCATTGTTGACGTCCAGCGCATCGTGATAGAACGCGGCCAGGGCACCTGTTACCCCGCACAGCACCGCCATTGGGTGCGAGTCACGGCGGAAACCACGGAACAGATGGGTGATCTGGTCGTGGATCATGGTGTGACGGGTTACCGTGGTTTTGAAGGTTTCGAACTCTTCAGCGCTCGGGGTTTCGCCGTACAGCAGGATGTAGCACACCTCCAGGTAGGAGGACTCTTTTGCCAACTGCTCAATCGGGAAGCCGCGGTGCAGCAGGATACCTTTGTCGCCGTCGATGAACGTGATTTTGGATTCACAGGAAGCGGTAGAAGTAAAGCCGGGATCAAATGTGAAATAACCTTTGGAGCCCAGGGCGCGTACGTCAATCACATCAGGACCCAGTGAAGGGGTGAGTACGCCCAGTTCGATCGGAGCTTCGCCGTTGTTGATGCTTAGCGTCGCTTTCTTATCAGTCATTTACAGTCTCCTTAACGCCTTATTTTAAAAACCTCTAACAACTGAAATACCTTAAATCTCCGCAGGTTGCCCGCATTAAAGTCGAGCGAACGCTAACTCTGTGAGCGACAGCGCATTTGCGCCGGTAGGGGACAGAGTTTGCACCAGGCGAACAAGACGGGTTAGCAGCCGTTAACGATTCATCGGGATTCGTTATTTTCTTTTAATCATTACCTACGATCTGTTTGGAATGTTAACCACATACACTATCGCTACACTCTTGCATAACTTGTGCTTAGGGGGAAGTGTATCCGGTGACCGCTAGTGCATCATAGGGTTGATTGCTACCCTATTTGTAATGGAAATGTTGATCTCTTGTCAAATCAGATAATTAATTTCGTGCTAAATGTAATAATCGTGATCTAAATCACTGTTCTGGGGAAATGTGACCAAAGGGATTGTATGGGAATTGTAATAAGAATGTGAACCTCCTATACTGCCGCCAGGTCTCCGGATTACCCTGAAGTAGGAGCACCCAGCGTTATCACTACGCGCCGTTTAAGCACTAGGATGTCGATGTTTGAGCGCGTGAGGTGTAAGAGTGAAAACTCTTGGACGCTGTCTGATCCCCACCCAGGTCCGGAGGAAGGAAAATAATAAGAGCTGTGTGGGCAAAACCGTGAAAAAACAAAGACCTGTCAATCTGGATCTGCAAACGATCCGGTTTCCTGTAACTGCGATAGCGTCCATCTTACACCGAGTCTCTGGCGTAATTACTTTCGTTGCCGTGGGCATTCTCCTCTGGCTGCTGGGTATCTCTCTCTCTTCTCAAGAGGGCTTCCTGCACGCTGCCGCCATCATGAATAGCTTCTTCGTGAAATTCATCTTCTGGGGGATCCTCACCGCGTTGGCCTATCACATTTGCGGTGGCATTCGTCACTTGTTAATGGATTTTGGCTATATCGAAGAGAGTTTAGCCGCAGGTACCCGTTCTGCCCAGGTGGCGTTCGGTCTGACCGTCGTGCTGTCAATTCTGGCTGGAGTCCTCGTATGGTAAGCAACGTTTCTGCATTAGGACGTAACGGCGTACACGACTGGTTGTTACTGCGTGCTTCCGCTATCGTCATCACCCTGTATGTTCTCTATATCCTGGGCTTCGTGGTTACGGCTCCGGACATCACCTATGAAATCTGGCGCGGCTTCTTCGCCACCTCCATTACGAAAGTATTCACCTTGCTGACATTGCTGTCGATCCTGGTTCACGCCTGGGTGGGAATGTGGCAGGTGCTGACGGACTATATCAAGCCACTGGCGTTACGCCTGGTGCTGCAACTGGCGATTGTTGTCACGTTGCTGGTCTATTTACTGTACGGAACAATCGTAGTGTGGGGTGCATAAATGAAACTGCCAATCAGAGAGTTTGATGCAGTTGTTATCGGTGCTGGTGGCGCAGGTATGCGCGCGGCGCTGCAGATTTCCCAGGCGGGCTCAACCTGTGCCCTGCTTTCCAAAGTATTCCCGACCCGTTCCCATACCGTGTCTGCACAAGGCGGCATTACCGTTGCCTTGGGCAATAACCACGAAGACAACTGGGAATGGCATATGTACGACACGGTGAAGGGTTCCGACTACATCGGTGACCAGGACGCCATTGAATATATGTGTAAAACCGGCCCGGAAGCGATTCTGGAACTGGAACACATGGGCCTGCCGTTCTCCCGTCTGGACGATGGCCGCATTTATCAACGCCCGTTTGGCGGCCAGTCACTGAACTTTGGTGGCGAGCAGGCGGCCCGTACCGCTGCGGCGGCAGACCGTACCGGTCACGCGTTGTTGCACACCCTTTATCAACAGAACCTGAAAAACCACACCACCATCTTCTCCGAGTGGTATGCGCTGGATCTGGTGAAAAACCAGGATGGTGCGGTAGTTGGTACCACCGCTATCTGTATCGAAACCGGTGAAGTCGTGTACTTCAAGGCCAAGGCAACCATTCTGGCTACTGGTGGGGCAGGCCGTATTTATCAATCCACCACCAACGCCCACATCAATACCGGTGACGGTGTCGGTATGGCGCTGCGTGCCGGTGTACCGGTGCAGGATATGGAAATGTGGCAGTTCCACCCAACCGGTATTGCCGGGGCTGGCGTACTGGTCACTGAAGGTTGTCGTGGTGAGGGTGGTTACCTGCTGAATAAACATGGCGAACGTTTCATGGAACGTTATGCGCCAAATGCCAAAGATCTGGCGGGTCGTGACGTTGTGGCACGTTCGATCATGATTGAGATCCGTGAAGGCCGCGGCTGTGATGGTCCATGGGGCCCACATGCCAAGCTGAAACTGGATCACCTGGGCAAGGAAGTGCTGGAGTCCCGCCTGCCGGGTATTCTGGAGCTGTCCCGTACCTTCGCCCACGTCGATCCGGTGAAAGAGCCGATCCCGGTCATTCCTACCTGCCACTATATGATGGGCGGTATTCCGACCAAAGTGACCGGCCAGGCGCTGACCGTGAACGAGAAAGGCGAAGACGTGGTGATCCCAGGTCTGTTCGCGGTAGGCGAAATTGCCTGCGTATCGGTACACGGCGCCAACCGTCTGGGTGGCAACTCGCTGCTGGATCTGGTGGTATTTGGTCGCTCTGCTGGTATGCACCTGCAAGAGTCGTTGGCAGAGCAGGGCGAAAGCCGCGAAGCCAGCGAATCGGACGTCGAAGCTTCGCTGGATCGTTTGAACCGTTGGAACAACACCCGTTCTGGTGAAGATCCGGTGGAGATCCGTAAGGCACTGCAATCCTGTATGCAGCATAACTTCTCGGTGTTCCGCGAAGGTGATGCGATGGCGAAAGGGTTGGAAGAGCTGAAAGTGATCCGTGAACGACTGAAGAACGCACGCCTGGATGATACCTCCAGCGAATTCAACACCCAGCGCATCGAATGCCTGGAGTTGGATAACCTGATGGAGACCGCGTATTCCACCGCCGTGTCGGCCAACTTCCGTACCGAGAGCCGTGGCGCGCATAGCCGCTTCGACTTCCCGGAGCGTGACGATGCCAACTGGCTGTGCCATTCGCTGTATCTGCCGCAATCGGAAAGCATGACGCGTCGTGAAGTGAACATGCAACCGAAGCTGCGCGCGGCATTCCCGCCGAAAGTGCGTTCTTACTAATTGCGGAGCTCGATTGATGAAACTTGAATTCTCTATCTATCGCTACAACCCGGATGTCGATAGCGCCCCGCATATGCAGGACTACAGCCTGGAAGCGGAAGAAGGCCGTGACATGATGCTGCTGGATGCGTTGATCCAGCTGAAAGAAAAGGACCCGACCTTATCTTTCCGCCGCTCTTGCCGTGAAGGCGTGTGCGGTTCAGACGGCATCAATATGAACGGTAAGAACGGTCTGGCCTGTATCACTCCGGTCTCGTCGTTGCGTAAAGGCAACAACAAGATTGTGATCCGCCCGCTGCCGGGTTTACCGGTGGTGCGCGATCTGGTGGTGGATATGGGGCAGTTCTATACCCAGTATGAAAAGATCAAGCCGTTCCTGATTAATGATGGCAAGAATCCTCCGGCGCGTGAGCACCTGCAAACGCCGGATCAGCGGGAAAAACTGGATGGATTGTACGAATGTATTCTCTGTGCCTGTTGCTCCACCTCTTGCCCATCGTTCTGGTGGAATCCTGACAAGTTTGTTGGCCCGGCAGGTCTGTTAGCGGCGTACCGCTTCCTGATCGACAGCCGTGATACGGAAACTGAAGCACGATTGGACGATCTGAACGACGCTTTCAGTGTTTTCCGCTGCCATAGCATTATGAATTGTGTCAGTGTATGTCCTAAGGGCTTGAATCCGACCCGTGCAATTGGTCATATCAAGTCTATGCTGCTGCAACGCGGCGCATAAACAGAACGAGATGCTGCGCCGGGGGCTTTACCGGCGCACATCCCAAGAGGGGATCTCTAAAAACTGACCCGTGATTGTGGTTAAAGGCAATCAGGTTTGTCCCGCCGGTTTTTAGAGGTTCCTTGTAAGGGGCCGCAAGGTCCAAAACAGAACGTGCACTTAGGTATAAGCACGTCTAGTGAACCGTTAAGCGTACCATTACGGTAATTATGTTAACCACGGCGAAAACTGAAGCTTTAAAGCTTAAGGGATCAAAATGCAGAACGGCGCAATGAAGGCCTGGCTGGATTCCTCCTATCTGGCGGGCGCGAACCAGTCCTACATAGAGCAGCTCTATGAAGACTTTTTAACCGATCCGAGCTCCGTTGAAGATAGTTGGCGTTCCATTTTCCAGCAACTACCAACTGCGGGTGTCAAACCCGATCAGCTCCACTCCCAAACGCGAGATTACTTCCGCCGCCTGGCGAAAGATTCTGCTCGTTATAACACCACCATCAACGATCCTGAAACCGATGCCAAGCAGGTCAAGGTATTGCAGCTGATCAACGCTTTCCGCTTCCGTGGGCATCAGCACGCCAACCTCGACCCGTTAGATCTGTGGAAACAGGAGCGCGTTCCCGATCTCGATCCGGCGTACCACAACCTGACCGAAGCCGACTTCCAGGAAACCTTCAACGTGGGTTCTTTTGCCATCGGCAAAGAAACCATGAAGCTGAGCGATCTGTACGCGGCGCTGAAGCAGACCTACTGCGGTTCGATCGGTGCCGAGTATATGCACATCACCAACACCGAAGAGAAACGCTGGATCCAGCAGCGCATTGAATCGGTCGCGGGGCGTGCCAGCTTCACCACCGATGAGAAACGCCGTTTCCTGAGCGAACTGACGGCAGCCGAAGGGCTGGAGCGTTACCTGGGTGCCAAATTCCCTGGGGCCAAACGCTTCTCGCTGGAAGGTGGCGACGCGTTGGTGCCGATGCTGAAAGAAATGGTGCGTCACGCGGGCAAAAACGGCACGCGTGAAGTGGTGCTGGGTATGGCCCACCGTGGCCGTCTGAACGTGTTGATCAACGTGCTGGGTAAAAAACCGGCTGACCTGTTCGACGAGTTTGCCGGCAAACATAAAGAACACCTGGGCACCGGTGACGTGAAATATCACCAGGGCTTCTCTTCCGACGTGGAAACCGAAGGCGGCATGGTTCACCTGGCGCTGGCGTTTAACCCGTCACACCTGGAAATCGTCAGCCCGGTTGTCATGGGGTCTGTACGTGCCCGCCGCGACCGTCTGGACGAAGCGCGCAGCAACATGGTGCTGCCAATCACCATTCATGGTGACGCGGCAATCACCGGGCAGGGCGTGGTTCAGGAAACCCTGAACATGTCGCAGGCTCGCGGTTATGAAGTGGGCGGTACGGTGCGTATCGTCATCAACAACCAGGTTGGCTTCACTACCTCCAACCCGTTGGACGCGCGTTCCACCCAATACTGTACCGATATTGCCAAGATGGTGCAGGCTCCTATCTTCCACGTGAATGCCGATGATCCGGAAGCGGTGGCCTTTGTCACCCGTCTGGCGTTGGATTTCCGTAACACCTTTAAACGTGACGTGATGATCGATCTGGTCTGCTACCGTCGCCATGGGCATAACGAGGCCGATGAGCCAAGTGCTACCCAGCCGGTGATGTACCAGAAGATCAAGAAACACCCAACGCCACGCAAGCTCTACGCTGACGTGCTGACCGAACAGAAGGTTGCCAGCCTGGAAGATGCCACGGAAATGGTCAACCTGTATCGCGATGCTCTCGACCGCGGTGACTGCGTGGTTGAAGAGTGGCGTCCGATGAACCTGCACTCCTTTACCTGGTCGCCATACCTGAACCATGAGTGGGACGAAGAGTACCCAAGCAAGGTTGAGATGAAGCGCCTGCAGGAACTGGCTCGCCGCATCAGCAGCGTACCGGAAGCGATCGAAATGCAGTCGCGCGTCGCGAAAATCTACGGCGATCGTGCCGAGATGGCCGCAGGCAACAAACCGTTCGACTGGGGCGCAGCGGAAACGCTGGCTTACGCCACCATGGCTGATGAAGGCATCCCGATCCGTATTTCCGGCGAAGATGCTGGCCGTGGCACCTTCTTCCACCGTCATGCGGTGGTGCACAACCAGAAAAATGGTTCTGTCTATGTCCCGCTGGCTAATATCCACAGCGGCCAGGGCGAATTCAAAGTCTGGGACTCAGTGCTGTCTGAAGAAGCCGTTCTGGCATTTGAATATGGCTACGCCACCGCAGAACCGCGCACCCTGACCATCTGGGAAGCGCAGTTTGGTGACTTTGCCAACGGTGCTCAGGTAGTGATCGACCAGTTCATCAGTTCCGGTGAGCAGAAGTGGGGCCGTATGTGTGGCCTGGTGATGCTGCTGCCGCACGGTTACGAAGGCCAGGGCCCAGAGCACTCCTCTGCGCGTCTGGAACGTTACCTGCAGCTGTGTGCGGAACAGAACATGCAGGTGTGCATCCCATCCACTCCGGCACAGGTCTACCACATGCTGCGCCGTCAGGCGTTGCGCGGTATGCGCCGTCCGCTGGTGGTGATGTCACCGAAGTCCTTGCTGCGTCATCCGCTGGCAGTCTCTTCTCTGGAAGAACTGGCAAACGGCACCTTCCAACCAGCCATCGGCGAAATTGACGAGCTGGATGCCAAAGCGGTGAAACGCGTGGTGCTGTGTTCTGGTAAGGTTTATTACGATCTGCTGGAGCAACGCCGCAAGAACGACCAGAAAGACGTGGCCATCGTACGTATCGAGCAGCTGTATCCGTTCCCGCATCAGGCCGTTCAGGCGGTATTGGAACAGTATGCCCACGTGCATGATTTCGTCTGGTGTCAGGAAGAGCCGTTGAACCAGGGCGCCTGGTATTGCAGCCAACACAATTTCCGTGAAGTGATCCCGTTTGGGGCCTCTTTACGTTACGCAGGACGTCCAGCCTCTGCCTCTCCGGCGGTAGGTTATATGTCCGTACACCAGAAGCAGCAGCAGGCTCTGGTGAATGACGCGCTGAATATTGAAGAAAAAATTTAAAGGAAAGCTAATGAGTAGCGTAGATATTCTGGTTCCTGACCTCCCTGAATCCGTTGCCGATGCGACCGTCGCCACCTGGCATAAAAAACCGGGTGACACCGTTCAGCGTGACGAAGTGCTGGTTGAGATTGAAACCGACAAAGTTGTATTGGAAGTGCCAGCCAGTGAAGCCGGTGTACTGGAAGCAATCCTGGAAGACGAAGGCGCAACCGTGACTTCACGTCAGCTTCTCGGGCGTATCCGTCAGGGTGACAGCTCTGGCAAGCCGACCGAAGCGAAAGCTCAGAGCGTTGAATCAACTCCGGCTCAGCGTGCAACCGCCAGCCTGGAAGAAGAGAACAACGACGCACTCAGCCCGGCGATCCGCCGCCTGATTGCCGAACACGATCTCGATGCTGCTGCCATCAAAGGCAGCGGCGTGGGTGGACGTATCACGCGTGAAGACGTAGAAGCGCACCTGGCTGCCAGCAAGAAAGCGGCACCGGCTGCAGCAGCCCCAGCGGCGGCACCTCAGCCAGCCTTGGGCGGCCGTAGCGAAAAACGTGTTCCTATGACCCGTTTGCGCAAACGCGTTGCCGAGCGCCTGTTGGAAGCGAAGAACAGCACCGCGATGCTGACCACCTTCAACGAAATCAACATGCAGCCGATCATGGATCTGCGCAAGCAGTACGGTGAAGCCTTCGAAAAACGCCACGGTGTACGTCTGGGCTTTATGTCCTTCTACATCAAAGCGGTAGTCGAAGCGCTGAAACGCTTCCCTGAAGTGAACGCCTCTATCGACGGTAGCGACGTGGTTTACCACAACTACTTCGATATCAGCATTGCGGTATCGACTCCACGTGGCCTGGTAACCCCGGTACTGCGTGACGTCGACTCCATGAGCATGGCGGACATCGAGAAGAAAATCAAAGAGCTGGCGATCAAAGGCCGTGACGGCAAATTGACCGTGGAAGAGCTGACCGGCGGTAACTTCACCATTACCAACGGCGGCGTCTTCGGTTCATTGATGTCTACCCCGATCATCAACCCACCACAGAGCGCCATCCTGGGTATGCACGCCATCAAGGATCGCCCAATGGCGGTCAATGGTCAGGTCGTGATCCAGCCGATGATGTATCTGGCTCTGTCTTACGATCATCGTCTGATCGATGGCAAAGAGTCGGTGAGTTATCTGGTGACGGTGAAAGACATGCTGGAAGATCCGGCTCGTCTGCTGCTGGACGTTTAAATCCCTGCAAGGGCGCGGCCTTGCCGCGCCCACACCCTGTGCTATGTGGCCGATAAGTCATGCGGAATACCGCGAAAGTGACCCGGCTAAAACTTTCTGACCTGAATGGATAGAACATCATGAATTTACACGAATATCAGGCAAAACAGCTGTTTGCTCGGTATGGCATGCCAGCACCAACCGGTTACGCCTGTACCACTCCGCGTGAAGCAGAAGAAGCCGCATCTAAAATCGGCTCCGGCCCGTGGGTGGTAAAATGTCAGGTTCATGCTGGCGGCCGTGGTAAAGCTGGTGGCGTTAAAGTGGTTAACAGCAAAGAAGATATCCGTGCTTTTGCCGAAGCCTGGCTGGGTAAACGCCTGGTGACCTACCAGACCGATGCGCTGGGCCAGCCGGTTCACCAGATCCTGGTAGAAGCGGCCACTGACATCGATAAAGAGCTGTATCTGGGAGCGGTAGTTGACCGTGCCAGCCGTCGCGTAGTGTTTATGGCTTCCACCGAAGGCGGCGTTGAAATTGAGAAAGTTGCGGAAGAGACCCCGGAACTGATCCACAAAATGACCATCGACCCACTGGCAGGCCCACAGCCTTACCAGGGGCGTGAGCTGGCATTCAAACTGGGCCTGACCGGTAAGCAAGTCGGCCAGTTTGCCAAAATCTTTATGGGTCTGGCAACGCTGTTCCTGGAGCGCGATCTGGCGATGGTTGAGATCAACCCGCTGGTCGTGACCAAGCAGGGCGATCTGATCTGCCTGGATGGTAAGCTGGGTGCCGATGGCAACGCCCTGTTCCGCCAGTCCGAACTGCGTGAAATGCGTGACCCTTCTCAGGAAGACGAGCGTGAATCCCGTGCGGCTCAGTGGGAACTGAACTATGTTGCCCTCGACGGTAACATCGGTTGCATGGTGAACGGTGCCGGTCTGGCGATGGGTACCATGGACATCGTGAAACTGCACGGTGGCGAACCAGCCAACTTCCTGGATGTGGGCGGTGGCGCAACCAAAGAGCGCGTGACCGAAGCCTTCAAAATCATCCTGTCTGATGACAAGGTGAAAGCGGTACTGGTTAACATCTTCGGTGGCATCGTACGCTGCGATCTGATCGCCGACGGTATCATTGGCGCGGTAGCCGAAGTGGGCGTTAACGTCCCGGTCGTCGTGCGCTTGGAAGGGAATAACGCCGAACTGGGCGCCAAGAAACTGGCGGACAGCGGTTTGAATATCATTGCTGCGACCAGCCTGACTGATGCGGCTCAGCAAGTTGTTGCGGCAGTGGAGGGTAAATAATGTCCATTTTAATCGATAAGAACACCAAAGTAATCTGCCAGGGTTTCACCGGTAGCCAGGGTACCTTCCACTCCGAACAAGCTATCGCTTACGGCACCAAAATGGTTGGTGGCGTGACTCCAGGCAAAGGCGGTACTCAGCACCTGGGTCTGCCAGTGTTCAACACCGTGCGTGAAGCGGTTGAAGCGACCGGCGCTACCGCGTCTGTTATCTACGTGCCAGCGCCATTCTGCAAAGACTCCATTCTGGAAGCTATCGATGCGGGCATCAAACTGATCATCACCATCACCGAAGGTATCCCAACTCTGGATATGCTGACCGTGAAAGTGAAGCTGGATGAAGCCGGTGTGCGCATGATCGGCCCGAACTGCCCAGGTGTAATCACCCCGGGCGAATGCAAGATCGGTATCATGCCTGGCCATATCCACCTGCCAGGCAAGGTAGGCATCGTTTCCCGTTCAGGTACTCTGACCTATGAAGCGGTAAAACAAACCACTGACGCCGGTCTGGGGCAGTCTACCTGCGTCGGTATCGGTGGTGACCCGATCCCGGGTTCCAACTTTATCGATATCCTGAAGTTGTTCCAGGAAGATCCGCAGACCGAAGCTATCGTCATGATCGGTGAGATTGGCGGCAGCGCGGAAGAAGAAGCGGCGGCCTATATCAAAGAGCACGTCACCAAGCCGGTGGTGGGCTATATCGCCGGTGTTACTGCACCTAAAGGCAAGCGTATGGGCCATGCTGGCGCCATCATTGCCGGCGGCAAAGGGACTGCGGATGAGAAGTTCGCGGCTCTGGAAGCGGCAGGGGTGAAAACCGTACGCAGCCTGGCTGATATCGGTGACGCAGTGAAGGCGATCCTGAATCGTTAGTACCCTATAGCAAATAATAATATCTCGACATGTTTGGCCGCCCTTTGGGCGGCCTTTTTTTTGTATACCACTGAGAGGGAAGGGGTTTTTGCAAGGTATTGTTGCGGGAGGTGCGAACTGACCACTCAGTATTTGCAGGTTCTGAGATCAACCTCGCAACATGGTCTATGATTACTTAGCAAAAAGCAGATTTGTGAGTTAACTCACTGTAATCGGCATTGAAAATAAAAAGTTAATATCTATCGAATGGTAATGCTGAAGTAATACAATTGGGGGTATTTTAAATTACATTTATTTAACACAAAGATATCAATAAAAAACAATTAAACCATTGCTTAACATGGGCGCTGGGAAATTACAGTAAAATGTGTAATGAGCCTAGCAATAATATGCAGATAGGCTTAAATTGTTTTAGATCAATATAGGCCTAGCTACCTATTTAGGCTGATTTTTGACCTGTAGCCAAAAGTCCAACCTGTGTCACGCAAATACCTATTTATTGTATGGGCTTTGGCGAGTATCATGCCATTGTGTAATTACGGATGGTTGATCTTGTTGCATTTGTTACCCGCTGTCGGTTTTCATTGGTGCGTTTTGCTCCCGTCCCTCGTGGTCTGGCTCTGAACGTGCGGTTGAAAGCGGAGAGGCTGGATCAAATTTTGTTGTGTTTAAGGGCATTCACTGCGGGGCGTTACCGGCTACTCTTTCGGGAGTAATACCGATAACCGCAAGTCGGAGTCTTCCTGCGAGGAGCAAGGAGTCAAGATGTTTGATATTGTCGAACTGTCGCGCTTACAGTTTGCTTTAACGGCGATGTACCACTTCCTATTTGTCCCATTAACGCTGGGTATGGCGTTTTTGCTGGCAATTATGGAAACGGTATATGTGCTGTCCGGCAAACAAATTTATAAAGATATGACCAAATTCTGGGGCAAGTTATTCGCAATTAACTTTGCTCTGGGTGTGGCCACCGGGTTGACCATGGAGTTCCAGTTCGGGACCAACTGGTCGTACTTCTCTCATTACGTTGGTGACATCTTCGGGGCCCCGCTGGCTATCGAAGGTCTGATGGCGTTCTTCCTGGAATCGACGCTGGTCGGTCTGTTCTTCTTCGGCTGGGATCGCCTGAGCAAGATCCAGCACATGACGGTCACCTGGTTTGTTGCCCTCGGCTCAAACCTGTCTGCGTTGTGGATCCTGGTCGCCAACGGCTGGATGCAAAACCCAATCGCCTCCGACTTCAACTTTGAAACCATGCGTATGGAGATGCTCAGCTTCTCCGAGCTGGTCTTGAACCCGGTCGCTCAGGTGAAATTTGTTCACACCGTGGCCTCTGGCTACACCACCGGCGCGATGTTCGTGCTGGGTATCAGCTCTTACTACCTGCTGAAAGGGCGTGACGTTGCTTTTGCCAAGCGTTCGTTCGCCATTGCTGCCAGCTTCGGTATGGCTGCTATCCTTTCCGTTATCGTACTGGGTGATGAATCCGGTTACGAAATGGGGGACGTGCAGAAAACCAAACTGGCTGCCATTGAAGCCGAATGGGAAACTCAACCGGCTCCGGCCGCATTTACCCTGTTCGGTATTCCGAACCAGGAGAAAATGGAGAACTCCTTCGCGATTCAAATTCCTTGGGCGCTCGGCCTGATTGCTACCCGTTCTATCGACACCCCGGTTATCGGTCTGCGCGAACTGATGGCACAGCACCAGGTGCGTATCCGTAACGGTATGAAAGCTTACCAACTGCTGGAAGAGCTGCGTGGTGGTAATACCGATCCTGCAGTGCGTACCGCATTCAACGATACCAAACAGGATCTGGGCTACGGCATGCTGCTCAAGCGCTATACCGAAAACGTCACCGACGCAACGGAAGCGCAGATCCAGCAGGCAACCAAAGATTCTATCCCGCGCGTTGCTCCACTGTACTTCGCCTTCCGTATCATGGTGGCCTGTGGTGTGCTGATGCTGTTTATTATCGGCCTGTCATTCTTGAGCGTGGTACGTGGTCGTATCGGTCAGAAGAAATGGCTGCTTCGCGCTGCGTTGTTCGGCCTGCCGTTACCATGGATTGCCGTTGAAGCGGGCTGGTTCGTGGCGGAGTATGGCCGTCAGCCGTGGGCGATAGGTGAGGTGCTGCCAACCGCAGTCGCCACCTCTTCGCTGACCGCAGGCGACATTCTGTTCTCGATGGGGCTGATATGCGGCTTGTACACCCTGTTCCTGGTGGCTGAAATGTACCTGATGTTCAAGTTTGCACGTCTGGGTCCAAGCAGCCTGAAAACTGGCCGCTACCACTTTGAACAACCGACTGCCGCCGTGCAGGAAGCGCGCTAAACAGGAGTCCAAGATATGTTTGATTATGAAGTACTGCGATTTATCTGGTGGCTCCTGGTTGGCATTCTGCTGATCGGTTTCGCCGTCACCGATGGTTTCGATATGGGTGTCGGTATTCTGATGCGCATCATCGGTAAAACCGATACCGAGCGCCGGGTAATGATCAACGCCATTGCCCCGCACTGGGACGGTAACCAGGTGTGGCTGATCACCGCCGGTGGCGCATTGTTTGCCGCCTGGCCAATGGTCTATGCTGCCGCGTTCTCTGGTTTCTATGTGGCCATGATCCTGGTGCTGGCTGCCTTGTTCTTCCGCCCGGTCGGTTTTGACTACCGCTCGAAGCTGGAGAACAGCACCTGGCGTAACATGTGGGACTGGGGCATCTTTGTTGGTAGCTTCGTGCCTGCGGTGGTGTTCGGCGTGGCGTTCGGTAACCTGTTACAGGGCGTACCGTTCCATATTGACGAATATCTGCGTCTGTTCTATACCGGCAACTTCTTCCAACTGCTGAACCCGTTTGGTTTGCTGGCCGGTATTGTCAGCCTGACCATGCTGGTGACTCAGGGGGCAACCTACCTGCAGATGCGTACCACTGCCGAGATTCACCTGCGCTCACGCGCTGCGGCGCAGATTTCTGCGCTGGTGATGGGCGTATGCTTCCTGTTGGCGGGTATCTGGCTGGTGAAAGGTATCGACGGTTTCGTGATCACCTCAGCACTGGATACGGCAGCGGAATCCAACCCACTGCGTAAAGAAGTCGCTCATCAGGCAGGTGCCTGGTTGATCAACTTCAACAAGTATCCAATCCTGTGGGCACTGCCGGCGTTGGGCGTGGTTCTGCCACTGTTCACTATCCTGTTTGCCCGTTTGGACAAAGCTGCGATGGCGTTCCTGAGTTCATCACTGACGATTGCCTGCGTGATCCTGACGGCTGGGGTAACCATGTTCCCGTTCGTTATGCCATCAAGCACCGTGCCTAACGTCAGCCTGACCATGTGGGATGCGACTTCCAGCCTGTTCACGCTGCAGGTGATGACCGTTGTTGCCATTATCTTCGTGCCAATCGTTCTGGCGTACACCGCTTGGGCGTACTACAAAATGTTTGGTCGCCTGGATAAGAACTTCATCGAAAAAAATAAGCATTCGCTGTACTAAGCAAAAGGAGCTAAACCATGTGGTATTTTGCCTGGATCCTCGGAACGCTTCTTGCCTGTGCCTTCGGTATCATCACGGCGCTGGCGCTTGAGCACAGTGAAGATTCAAAAGCGCAGCAAGACGGTAAGTGATGAGTTCGTCACTGGTGGATAAGCTGTACGCTATCACCGACAAGGGCCCGGTTCGGGCCCTTTCATTGGTGTTGGCGGTGATTTTGGCGGGATGTATCTTCTGGGATCCGAGCCGTTTTGCAGCACGTACCAGCTCGTTAGAGATCTGGCAGGGCATCTTGCTGATCTGGGCGGTATGTGCGGGCATCATTCACGGTGTCGGCTTTCGGCATCAGAGCACGTTTTGGCGTGCATTTTTCGCGCCATTACCTGCAATTGTGATCCTCGCCGCAGGATTACTTTACGTTTCTTTATAATCTATTACGCATCCCCCCTGTTATGGGCCGTTCAGGCCCATAATTATTTTCATTCCCATTCAGTAACCCATTCCAAACCCGATCCGTCTTGCGTATAGTAGCAAGCGTTCAATTGCCTTGGTTTGGAAGTCTCGTGAGTAATAAGTTGTTTCGATGGCCGGTTCGTGTTTACTTTGAAGACACCGATGCCGGTGGTGTGGTCTACCATGCCCGTTACGTCGCTTTTTATGAAAGAGCGCGCACCGAGATGCTGCGTCAACATAACTTTCATCAACAGCAGCTGCTCAGTGAAGAACATGTCGCTTTCGCTGTCCGGCGTATGACGGTGGATTATCTGTCACCAGCTCGTCTTGACGACCTGCTGGAAGTGCAGAGCAAAATCACCTCAATACGCGGGGCTTCTCTTACGTTTGCTCAACGCATTGTTAATTCTGACGGTACTCTCTTGAGTCAGGCCGATGTATTGATTGCATGCATTGATCCACACCAAATGAAGCCGATAGCGCTTCCTAAGTCTATTGTCGCGGAGTTTAAGCAGTGACTGACATGAACATCCTAGATCTATTCTTGAAGGCGAGCCTGCTGGTCAAGTTTATCATGCTGATTTTGATATGCTTTTCAGTGGCCTCTTGGGCGATTATCATCCAGCGGACCCGCATCCTCAATGCGGCCACTCGCGACGCCGAAGCCTTCGAAGACAAATTCTGGTCTGGTATCGAGCTTTCCCGTCTGTATCAGGAAAGCCAGGCGCGTCGCGATAGCCTGACTGGCTCAGAGCAGATTTTCCATTCCGGTTTCAAAGAGTTTGCCCGTTTGCACCGCGCTAACAGCCATGCGCCGGAGTCGGTGATCGAAGGGGCAACGCGTGCGATGCGTATTTCGATGAATCGTGAGCTGGAAACGCTGGAAAACCATATTCCTTTCCTCGGCACCGTGGGTTCCATCAGCCCGTACATCGGCCTGTTTGGTACCGTGTGGGGGATCATGCACGCCTTTATCGCCCTGGGCGCGGTAAAACAAGCCACCTTGCAGATGGTCGCTCCGGGTATCGCCGAAGCGTTGATCGCCACGGCCATCGGTCTGTTTGCCGCGATCCCTGCCGTTATGGCCTATAACCGCCTAAACCAGCGCGTTAACAAGCTTGAGCAGAATTACGACAACTTTATGGAAGAGTTCACCGCTATTCTGCATCGTCAGGCCTTCTCCAGCGACAGCAAATAGGAAGTAGGAGGGTAGCATGGCGAAAGTTCGTGGTCGTAACAAGCGTGAGCTGAAGTCGGAAATCAACATTGTTCCGCTGCTGGACGTCTTGTTGGTGCTGTTGCTGATCTTTATGGCAACCGCGCCAATCATTACCCAAAGCGTTGAAGTTGATTTGCCTGATGCCACCGATTCCAAGACGGTGTCCAGCGACGATAATCCACCGGTGATCCTGGAAGTTTCCGGCGTAGGTCAGTACACCCTGGTGGTTGATCACAACCGTATGGAGCTGTTGCCGCCTGAGCAGGTGGCGGCCGAAGCCAAGTCGCGTCTGGCAGCTAATCCGAAGACGGTGTTTTTGATCGGTGGGGCCAAGGAAGTCCCGTATGATGAGATTATCAAGGCATTGAATATTCTGCATCAGGCGGGTGTCGCTTCCGTAGGGTTGATGACCCAGCCAATCTAACCGTAAGGTCAGTGGCAACCCGGTTCCTGCACTGTGGTGCAGGAACCCCGTTTAAGCAGCAGTTTTTGGGATTCTATTTTGGTAAAGGCAACTGAGCAAAATGATAAGCTTAACCGCTCCGTGATTGTTTCGGTGGTTCTGCACATTCTATTGATTGCCCTGTTGATTTGGGGTTCGCTGTACGAAAATACTGAAATGAGTAGTGCAGGCGGCGGCGGTGATGGTTCCGTGGTCGGGGCCGTGATGGTCGATCCAGGGGCGGTGGTAGAGCAGTACAACCGCCAGCAGCAACAGAGCAGCGATGCACAGCGTGCAGAAAAGCAGCGCCAGAAGAAGGCGGAGCAGCAGGCTGAAGAGCTGCAGCAGAAACAGGCGGCGGAACAGCAGCGCCTGAAAGAACTGGAACAAGAGCGTTTGGCCGCGCAGGAAAAAGCTGCGCAAGACGCCAAGGCCCAGGCCGAACAGCAGAAGAAAGCCGCCGAGCAGCAACAGCAGGCTGCTGAGCAGCAGAAAGCGGCAGAAGCCGCTGCGGCGAAGGCCAAAGAACAACAGAAGGCAGCCGAGCAGGCTGCGGCGAAAGCCAAAGCCGAGGCGGATAAAATAGCCAAGGCGCAGGCAGATGCGCAGAAGAAAGCCGAAGCGGAAGCCAAGAAAGAAGCGGCCGCTGCCGCCGCTGCTAAAAAGCAGGCGGAAGAGGCGAAGAAAGAAGCCGCCGCGGCCGCTGAACAGAAAGCAGCTGAGGCTGCAGAGAAGAAAGCCGCTGCCGACGCTGAGAAAAAAGCTGCCGCAGAAGAAGCGAAAAAAGCCGCCGCTGCCGAGAAGGCTGCTGCCGCCAAGAAAGCCGCAGATGCCAAGAAGAAGGCCGCTGAAGCCGCTAAACAGTCTGCTCTTGCTGAAGAT
>NZ_JAELTL010000233.1:0-322 GCF_016428815.1 Serratia sp. ASV30
GGAAAACCTGGCATCTCGACACCATCGCTGGCATGTGACGGCGCAGGCTGCGGATCGGCTGCAAGGGCAAGACCAGAAAGCCCCATCCCCAACATCAGGCCGCTGACCAGAGCAATGAGCGTAGATCCTGTCTCTTATACACATCTGACGCTGCCGACGATGCCAACTGGGTGTAGATCTCGGTGGTCGCCGGAGCATTAAAGAGGGGGGGGGGGGGGGGGGGGGGGGGGGGGGGGGGGGGGGGGGGGGGGGGGGGGGGGGGGGGGGGGGGGGGGGGGGGGGGGGGGGGGGGGGGGGGGGGGGGGGGGGGGGGGGGGGGGGG